>NZ_SMKP01000222.1:0-16430 GCF_004349015.1 Nonomuraea diastatica | reverse complement strand
GCCCTGGACGCCCGGCGCACCCGCCGCTACATCCGCCACGTCCAGCTCACCGCATCTGCGCGCGACAAGGCCATCGCCCTGCTGCCCTACTACGCCGGCCTGCGCATCTCCGAAGTCGTCGGCCTCGACCTGGCCGACGTCCGCCTGTCGGCCCGCAAGGGCGAACTGCGCATCCGCGGCAAGGGCCGCGACGTCGGCAAGATCCGCCTTCTGCCCGTCCATGCGGACCTGCGCCACGCCTTGACCGACTGGCTGGAGGCCCGCGCCGACTGGAAAGGGGCCCGCACCCACGCCGCGGTGTTCCTCAACCACCGCGGCGGCCGCCTGAGCGACCGCGCCGCCCGCGACATCATCACCGGCCTCGGCGACGCCGTCGGCCTTAATGACGACCCCACCGAACCCTTCAGCCCACACGTCCTGCGCCACACCTTCGCCACCCAGCTCATCCGCGACGGCAAAGACCCCATCCTGGTCGCCGAACTCCTCGGCCACGGCTCACTGGACACCACCCGCCGCTACGCCCTGCCCACCGAAGCCGACAAAGGCGCCGCCCTGGACGCCCTCATCACCGACCCCTAGCAGAGCGAAGAAGCTTCTACGGCACATTGACCAGCGTGCACGTGCAGATGGTCAACCGCTACGCGCCTTGCGCGCCTCGGCGGCCTTCTCATCGCGACCCGGCCCTTGAAGGGGATATCACTCTAAGTGCGGAAACGATCACTATGGGTTGATGGGTCAAGGTAGATCATCTTAACGCTTCGGGGGGAGCGTCCATCATGACGAACACACGGGGATCATCAGCTCTGACCACCAGTTTCACTCCAGAGCACGAGCAGGCGGGAGGTTTGGCACGGGCTGCTCGTCATGGCGGGGGATACATCCCCCCATCGTGACGGCGAGGTGCCGTTGCGGGACCTGCTCGGCGATCAGGTGCTGGACCTGCTGCTGGAGCGCTCGAAAGACGGCAAGGGCGGGCTGCGGCTGACCGGCGACGGCTCGATGCTGGGCGAGCTGGTCAAGGCGGTGCTGGAACGCGCGCTGGAGGCCGAACTGTCGTCACATCTGGGCTACGGCAAGCACGATCCGGCCGGTCACGGGACAGGTAACTCCCGCAACGGCAGGATCGGCAAAACGGTGCAGACCGGGGTCGGGCCGGTCCGGCTGGCCGTCCCGCGTGACCGGGCCGGCACCTTCGAGCCGGTGCTTCCGCCCGTCCAGCGGGAGATCATGGCGTGGACGATCGACGGGTACACTCCGGCCGAGATCGCCGAGCTGCTCGACAAGAGCCCGCCGGCCGTACGCGTCAATCTCTTCAAGGCCCGCGCGACGCTCCGGATCGCGCTGGCTGGGATGGGAGGCGACGATGGCTGAGGTGAACCCCCGGCGCTCACTCGACGGGCCCCGGCTTGACCGGCTGCTCGCCGAGTCGCAGCGGCGGGCCAGGTCGGCGGTCGAGCAGGCGGTGGACACCGAGGCGGGCCTACAGGAGATCGCCAGGCCGCGGCCGACCGTGCTCGTGGTCGAGGACGACCCCTCCATGTCGCAGGCCCTCGCCCTCATCCTGGCCAGGTCCGGGTTCGAGGTCGTGGGCGTCGCGATCGAGGGCGGGGAGGCGGTGGCCGCGGTCCGGCGGACGCGTCCTGACCTGGTGACGATGGATCTCATGCTGCCCGGGATGGACGGATGGGTCGCCACCGAGATCATCGCCAGGGAGCACCCCTCGACGCGAGTGGTTTGCGTCACCGCGAAGGACGAGCGGGCGGACCTGCTGCGCGGGCTGGCCGCCGGCGCGGTGGGGTTCCTGACCAAGCCGTTCAGCGTGGACGAGCTGGTGGCGACGCTGCGCGAGGTGCTGCGTGGCGGCTATCCCATCGCCGCGGCGATCATGGCGTCGCTGCCGCCGCCGGGCACGGCGCGGACCGCGCCGGCTCCTGCGATCAGCCTGTTCACCGAGCTGGAGGCCACGGTGCTCCGGCACCTGGCCGACAACTTGTCCACCCCGCAGATCGCGGCGGCCACCGGCTTCACCGTCCAGGAGGTCACCGAACTCCAGGCGCTCATCGTGGAGAAGATCAAGCTGCGCACCGCCCTGCAGGACAGGGGACACCGGCTCGGCTCCTGACGGACCGCGGCCGGGCCCCAGGCGCCGGCACCCCAAGATCCTCTGCGTCCGTGATCATCCCCGCATCTGCAGCGCTGGCCGACGACACCGCCGCCGGCTATATTGGCCCTCCGCTCCCGAACATGTCCCCAGCCGCCAGGTAGCGGAGTGAAGGATCAAGCTTGAGTTCGGGCCGTGTGCGCGCCGGGGGCTTCGGTGGCTCTCACTGCGGCCGAACGGCGACCGAATCGGCGGAGAGCGTGACCTCGACGGTGATGTGCGGATTGTCCAGCTGCGGGAGCTGAAGCCCACGCGTGAACTCCTCGGCATCGTCCGGCATCACCTTCGGCTGAACTGTGACCTTGACTTGGCCGGTCTCCTCACCTGAATGCGCCACCATCGTGGCCACCTCAGGACGGGATCGGAGCCAGGAGACGACCGTGTCCTGGGCCTGCCGGAGCTCCTAGGCCGAGAATTTCTTGCCGCCGATCAGGGTGACCTCCATGGCGAGGGTCCTGGCCAGCTCGATCGCGCGAGTCGGGATGGGACCCTTGAAGCCGGCGCGCAGCCCCGCTGGTCGTCGACGTATCTGACGCCGGAGATCTCGTCAGGGAGCTCCGCATCAAGTTTGTCGATCACCCGGCTGTTGGACGACTGTGAGCCGAAGCGGTCGATGGCCTCCTCGTAGGAGATGCCCTCCGATTTGGCGATGGCCCCGAGGTCGACCAGCTCGGCGTAGGGAGTGCCGTCGATCACCACGTCCGGGTCGGTCACCGCAGGGTCGTACCCCTCGAAGTCCGTCGGCTTGGGCGGCGAGGTAGCAGCCACCCGGGTCGCGTACCGCTTGACGACCTCCTCCAGGGATCGGCCCGACGACGCCGCCGATCCGAATACCCGCCGAACAGATCCGCCGCCAGCCCCAGAGCCTTGGCCCGCCGCAGCTTGACGATCTCCTTCAGCAGCGTCTCCAGCCCCAGCCGCCGGGGGTCGGACTTCAGCTCCAGCAGGAACCCATCCTCACCCGTGGCCAGCTCCCACAGCGACCGCGTCGAGTCTGCCGACAGCCCGTTCAGCACATGCAGGCAGAACTCCCGCTCGAATCGCGCCCTGCCCGCGCCCACGATCCGCTCCACCCTGCCTGGTGGCTCGATCTTCAACGTCCGGCAGCGGGACAGCAGCGCCGCACGCAATCCCTCGTCCGTGAACACCATCGGGCAGATCTTGTCCGCCAGCCACTCGGCCAGCACGTCCTCGTCCGCCCGGGTCAACTCCCGGAACCCCAGCGCTTCGCGCACTTGGGCCCGGTGCCGCTCGATCGACCGGCCCGACCAGTCGTACTGCGCCAGCAACGCCGGCTCGACCTTCACCTGGCCGGCCACGTAGTCCGCCGCGGCCTTGGGCAGCTCACCCACGTGTCGCGGGAAGCGGCCCTCCTGCTCGAAGAACTTCAGCATCAGGCCGAACCCCAGACGGGTCGCCCCCGTCTTGTCCCCACCAGCTCCCAGTCGCCGTCCAGCAGCGTCCACGCCGCGATCAGCTCTTCCGGCTCCCACTCCCGACGCACCCGAACCCGCCCCTTCACCCGACCGCCGCCGACACGAACACGAACAAGCAGAAGCCCCACCCAACCAGCCACATTCACCGCTCCGAAACAATCATGAACCGAAATCGTGATCTCTCATTCCGCTACCTGGCGGCTGGGGACATGTTCGGGAGCGGAGGGCCGTAAACGGCAAAGCACTGCAGTCACGACCGCCTGAAGATCCTTGCGTACGGGTCAAGACGGAGACCTTCGGCCCCTGCCGAAAACCCAACAGAGCGCTCACGCGGGCACGGGCTCCTGGTCAGGATCGTCAAAGGGTGGATAGCTCTCGCTGGCCATGCGATCGGCCGCGTCAATGTAGTTGGCAAGAGCGTCGCGGGATTGAGCGAGCCTGGCCATTTGCTCGTCCAGTCGCTGCAGCCGTGACCGCATCGAGGCCAGCAACTCGGGACATCCGAGCAGCTCCGGGGCCTCTCCGACCGCACAGGGCAGCAGGTACGCGATGTCCTCAGAGGACAAGCCGGCACCAAGCAGATGCCGGATCTGCTTCACTCGCAGCACGGCGCTCTCGTCGTACTCGCGGTAACCGTTCGCGCCCCGGTCTGCCTCCAGCAGACCCTGGGCCTCGTAGTAGCGCAACTGATGGGCGTTGACGCCCGTCCGACGGCTAAGTTCCCCGATCAGCATCGAACCCTCACTTGACCTTCACACCGGTATCAACGTTGACGATGCTGCCATGAACAGCAAAACCGATACACCCGTGACAGTCATCGGACTCGGACTGATGGGCCGGGCACTGGCCGGCGCGTTCTTGAAAGCCGGGCATCCCACAACCGTATGGAACCGTACGACCTTCAAGTCCGACCAGTTGGTGGCCGACGGTGCACGGCTGGCGCCAACGGTTGGCGACGCGCTCGAGGCAGGTTTTCTGACGATCATCTGCGTCACCGACTACCAGGCCATGCACGAGTTGCTCGGCGCGAGCGATGGCGAGCTGGCCGGCAAGATGTTGATCAATCTGACCTCGGGCGACTCGGCCCAGGCCCGGGAAGCCGCCCAGTGGGCCGAGCAGCGAGGCGCCCATTACCTGGACGGCGCCATCATGGCCATCCCATCGGCGATCGGGACCGCCGAGGCGGTGATTCTGCACAGCGGGCCGCAGTCGGACTTCGAGGCGCACAGGTCAACGCTCGACGCCCTCGGCACTGTCACCTATCTTGGTGCGGACCATGGGCTGGCGTCCCTGTACGACGTGGCGGGCCTCGCCATGATGTGGAGCATCCTGAACGCCTGGCTCCAGGGTACGGCCCTGCTCAGGACGGCCGGTGTTGATGCCGCAACGTATGCGCCGTTCGCGCAGCAGATCGCTGCCGGTGTGGTCGAATGGTTGCCTGGGTATGCCGAGCAGATCGACAGCGGCTCCTTCCCGGCCGAGGTGTCGGCCCTGGAGACCGACGCGCGGGCGATGGCACACCTGATCGAGGAGAGCGAGGTGGTCGGTGTCAACGCCGAACTGCCGAAGTTGATCAAAGCGATGGCCGACCGCTCGATCGCCGCCGGACACGGTGGAGAGCAGTATCCCGTGCTGATCGAGGAATTCAGCAAACCCCGCAACGATTGACCGATCCCAATACCGGGATCTCAGCGGTCCGTGAAGACAACGCCGTGCAGGGTTCCTGGGAAACGATCACCTCTGTCCTGGGACACGAAAGTCCAGGGCCGACCCACCCAGCTCACACCCACTCGTGAACACCACACTATGGAGGAGCACAAGGCTTTTTGGGCCTGGGCGATCGTCGGACCCTGCGCCACACCGGCATCCGGGTCGAGGAATTGACCGAGCTCTCTCATCAGGTCGCCGGAGTAGTTGCCGTACACGAACAGAACGCCACGTCCGCGTTCGACGGCCTTGGCGGCCAGGGCTATCGCGTTCGGCGGCGGCGCGGCGAAGACGTCACCCTGGCAGACGGCGTCGGCGCAACCGGGACCGATGTACTCCAGCCAGACCGGCTCGTGGCCGCTGCCCCCTCCGGACACGACCGCCACCTTGACGGCCGGGTCCTTCATGGCGACGGCGGACGCGCCGTCCACCTGGCGGAACCGGTCACCGTACACGGTCAGGAAGCCTTCGAGCGTCTCCCTGGCCACCTGGTCCGGTGCGTTGATGAACTTTCTCATCGTGTTTCCTTCATCGGGCGGCGGCGGACAGGTACCGCCTGACCGCTTCTGGATCTTCGGAGCTGTAGACCGGGCCGGGGGTGAAGTGCTCGAACTGGCCGGTGCCCGCCCCGGAGCGCAGCGCTTTCGCGACCTTCACCACTTCGTTCGCCCAGGAGGCGGCGTCCTGGCCCGTCGTCTCCCAGACGGTGCCGTCGCCGGCGAGCAGCAGGTGGGCGACCGTCGGGTTGATGCCGATGCCGAACACCACCGTCTTGCCGGTGAGTCCACGGGCCTTGATCGCGTTGGCGCTCGCGATTACCGCGTCCTCGTTCTCCGCGATGGTGGGCTCGTCGAGGAGCAGTGCTTGGGCCGCGTGTTCAGGCACTTGCCGAGCACCACCTTCTGCTGGTTGCCGCCGGACAGGGTGCCGACGGGAGTGCGCAGCGCGGCAGTCTTGATGGCCAGGCAGTCGCGGAAGGACGGGCGAGAGCGAGTCCGGCGTCGATCGCCTGGCGCGGCGTGTGCGGGTGCAGAGGCATGCCGGCATGGCGGGGGCGCAGGCCGTAGAGGCATTGGAAGAGCTCCGTGCGGCCTGAGCCGAGCAAACCGGCGTTGCCGAGGACCTCTCCTTCCCGCAGACGGAGGAGACGTCGCGGACGCGGCTTCCGTTGCGGAGCCCGGACACCGAGAGAACCACGCGGTCGGACGGCTGTCGGTGGGCTCTGCCGGAGACCTCGGTGATGCCGCCGGTCATCATCTCCACGATCTGCCCGGTGGTGAGCTCGCCGACGGGGCTGGTCGCGATGTGGCGGCCGTCCCGGAGCACGGTGACCGAGTCGGCGGCGCGAGGAATCTCGTCCATGCGGTGCGAGATGTAGATGACCGCGAGCCCTGAACTCGCGAGCTTGCGTACAACCTCGATGAGCGTGTCCGCCTCGGTGGCGGACAGGGAACTGGTCGGCTCGTCGAGGATCAGCACCTGCCCCCGCAGGAGAGCGCCCGCGCGATCTCAACGGGCTGCCCGCCGGTGCGCCGCCGCGAGCGCCCGGCGTCGTTGCAGCCTCGGCGTCGCGTTCGTCGTCCCGACCGGTCGAGGTCGACGTCAGTACGGCATCCCCGATCTCGGCTCGGTGCCGTTGCTCGACTGAGCTGGGCTGCGCCGGAGGCGACGCGGACCCTGCCGACCGCCGAGCTAGGTGACGCGGATTCGGCTGGGTCAAGGCATCTGCGAGAGGTTGTCACCGCCTTTCACCGTCGCGTTCGGTCGGGCTGCGCGGTCGCCTAGGACGCCGTCGTCGTCTCGGGTTTCCGGCAGGGGCTGGCGTTCGTCCTCGCGATGCTGGAGCAGCACGGCATCCAGTGCATCGCGCCGGATGTCCGGCGACCGGATTGGGGAGGCGGCGGGCCACCTTGATCGGGCGGTTGAGGGCTCTGACGCCGCCCATGGACTGCTGGCCCGGATATAGCAGGAGCGCGGCGCCACCCAGGCTGCCGAGGAGCACAAGGAGGCCATCACGTCGGCTGGCTCAGCGCGGTGCACGCGTACGCGGACATGCTCCGGGCAAGAAGGCCGCGGGGCCGAGGTCGCCGCGCTCGCACCCGAGGCGGAACGCCTCGGGTGCGGCCCCCGAAGAACTCCAGAACCTGACCGGCTAGTCCTGCTTTCCACAAGGAAGCGGCGTAGCCGTGACGCTGATTTGCTTGAATAAGCTACGATTTGCTTATGCGAGCAAACCAGTCGCCGTCCAGTAGGGTGACGCGGACGTTCACCCCGTCCCACGCCGGCGACCTGCCGTCGCTGTTCGACCTGAATGGTGAACCTCCTGCCGACACCGCCGCAGCAGCGGCTGGACGCGCAGATGGTCGACTATTGGACCATCTGCGCCCGGACCGGCGACCCCAACAGAAAGGGTTCGCCGCGCTGGCCCCGGTTCACCGGGCAGGGGCCGGTTCTCGGTTCGGTGCTCCGTTTCTCCGAAGTCTGCGCTCGGTCTAGGGGGCGATGCCGGTGCGCAGAATACTGCTGAGCGGTGCTCTCGTTGTCAGCCTGTCCGGCTGCGGTGTGGTCGCCAGGCCCTCCGATCTGCCCACGCAGGCCACGTCTCCGGCTCCCTCGTCGGGCACCGTGGTTCCCACGAGGGTCACCCCCATCCCGGCCAGGGCGGCGTTGACCATCCCTCAGGCCAGGCAGGCCATGCAGAAGTGGGTCGGCAGGTACAACGCAACGCTCAAGAAGCGCGAGTGGTGGCGGTCGAACGCCCGGCTCGACGCACTGTTCATTGAGGGAGCGCTGCACGAGGGCGTGCTCGAACGCAATCAGTGGGGCTCCGAGCGGAAGACGAAGCACAAGCCGATCAACCCGATCAGCACCCCGACGGTCTTCCTGCCCAGGCCGGAGCGGCAGCCGTCGATCGGGGACTGGTTCATCGCGCAGGCGACCTACCAGGACGCCAAGGGCCGTGCTCGCCCGCACGTGCTCGCGTTCTTCCGCTCTCCCGGGCAGCCTTTCAGGCTGGCCGTCGCGACCCCGATCCACTGGGGCGAGCGGATGCCCAAGCCGCTGCTCGACGCCGACGGCTACGTCACCGACATGGACGACTCCATGGCGGGCGCCGTGGCCAAGGAGTACGAGAACTTCTGGAACGGTGAGAGAAAGAAGGAGGGCGACTCCGGCTACCGCCTGGCCGAGAACAGCTACAGCCGCAAGGCGTTCCCCGCGGTCGACAAGGGGGCGTACGTCGGGTTCGCCGGCACCGGTTCCGTCTTCGGCTTCCGTACGGCCGATGGGGGCTCGTTCTTCCTGTTCGCCCTGCTCAATGACGACAAGAGAGCCATCAACAATGTGCTGAGTGAAGCGCTGCTGGTGCCCAAGGGCAGCAACACGATCCGGGAGCTCGGCGCCAACTGGTTCTCCTGACCGGAAATCTGGCCACCTCGGCCGGGCGCTGTGGGACGGCCGGGGCCGCTGCGCATCCATCTAGCCTCGACGATTCATGCGCCCAGCAGGACGGAGGTGAAGCCGTGACATAAGCGGCTGGTCGTCGGTTCGTACGCTTGTCGTCGCTTGCCGGTGGAAGTCCGGTCCGGGTAGCTGCCAGGAGGCCCGGTAGCAGGCTGGCGGCTTCGTCTGAAAACGGGCGGGGCCGAAACCGAAGGCGAACTGCTATGCCGAGCGGTGGGTCCGGACGGTGCGAGCTGAGTACACCGATCGCCTGCTGATCCATGGCGAACGTCATCTGCGCTCGGTCCTGAACGAGTATCGCGATCACTGCAACACGCATCGGCCGCATCGGGCTCGTGGGCAACGCCCTCCCGATCACGATGAGCATGTGGTCGTAGCGACGTCCGGCAGACCCCGCCCGCGCGTCGGACAGGTCCTGTCAGACCGGCTGGCGCACCTGACGGACGCCGGGGTGCTGGAGCGCCACCGCCAGACCGTCCGGGCGCCCCGGGTCCGCCACTCCCTCACGCCACCCGGGCGCCGCCTCGTCCCGTGCTCCAGGCGCTCCTGAAGGCCGCTGACCAGCGACGACGGGCAGCGCGGGTAGAATGCAGTCACCCCCGCACCGCCGGGACCCGCCAGGGTTCCTGCATACGGAGGAGTGCGTCATGGTGTTCGACCAGACAGATCTACGCGAACTGGCGGCCTTCGGCGACGAGCTCGGTGTGCTGTCGGTCTACACCACGATGGAGCCGGGCACGCAGGCCGGGCGGACCCGGCTGCGCAACGAGATCGCGGCGCTGCGCCAGGAACTCGCCGCAGGCCCCGACCAGGAGCGGGCCAGGCTCGTCGACGTCCGCCTCGACCTGCTGGAGCGGCAGATCACCGAACTGCTCGACCCGGCCGCTCCCGGTCTCGGGCGTGCCCTGTTCGCGCAGGTGGCCGGTGACGAGGTACGTACCGAGTGGGTTCAGCTCCCGGTGGGTGACCTTGCCGTCCTCAAGGAGCGCGCTTATCTGCTGCCGCTCGTCACCGCCGTACAGGCCGACAAGCCCGCTGGGGTGGCCAGGGTGGGGCGTGACGGCGTGCGGCTGTTCGACTGCCGGTACGGCCTGGCCGACGAGCTGGAGCCGGTCATCTTCAGTCTGGCGACCGCGGGCTCGTCCAGAGAGGGGTCGGCGACGCTTCCCCGGCTCTCCCGGCGCGGCATCCACCCCGACCGCTTCGACCAGCGCGTCGAGGAGCACCTGACCAAGTTCCTGCGGGAGTCGGCCCCGCACGTGGCCGGGCAGGCCTCGCGGCTGGGCTGGGAGACGCTTCTGCTAGTGGGCGACCCTCGCGACACCTCGGTTTTGGGTGAGGCGCTGCCGGCGGACACGGAGATCGTCCAGGTGGACGCCGTCCTCGATCCCGCCCTTTCGCCATCGGAGGTGCTGGAGTTCGTCCGCCCTACTCTCGACGAGGTGCGGGTCAGGCATGACGCCGCCCTGGCCGTACGCGCCCGGGACCTGGCCCTGTCGGGCGGTAACGGCGCGGTCGGCCTCGACGACATCCTCTCCCTGCTGCGGCAGGGCAGGGTCGAGCACCTGCTGCTCGACGAGGCGGGCGGGTGGAACGCCCAGCCCATGGCCGTCGCCCCGGAGGAACTGGAAGAGGAGATGATCGAGCTCGCCTTGGAGCACGGTGGCGACGTCACCGTGCTGGAGACCGGAGCGGCGGAAGAGCTCGCCGAGGCGGGCGGAGTGGCTGCGATACTGCGCTGGTGAGCGGTCGTCGTGTGCGTCGGGCGTGCCCTCGTATGCCGTTGTTCACGAAGGACTGGTTGATCACCGGGGTGTCGCCTGACGGCGGTACCGGCCGGCAGGGAGGCGAACCGCTTGCCAGGCTCTATGAGCGCCGGATGATGACCGGGCAGGCCGTGATCAGCCGCTGCGGCCTCCCCGTCCTGCGCGTAGAAGATGCGACACCCGCTGCCGCCGTGCCAGCTGCGCCGATGACCCTCCCGCCGCCTGCGGACAAGACTCCAATACCCACTGTTCTGCCGTGTCCGCCCACTGAATCTGCAGGATCAGTGTCCAGGCGCCCCACTCGCCGATGAGCAGAAGGCCGTCATGGTCCCCCGGCATGTTCTCAGCCTCGCGAGAAGGTCGGCGAGTGTCACCCGCCTCGCGCTGACGGGATCAGTGCCGAGCTGTCGTGAGACCTCCTCCTCGCGACAGCGGCAGTACTGGGATGCGCAGATGAGGATCCCGGTGGTGAAGCGGAAGGTGACGTCAATGGAAGTGTGGCCGAGAGGGCGGTGGATGTCGATGAGTCCAGGTGCGGGCGGTCGTGCCCCTGCTGGGAGCGGGAGGCTCTGGTCAGGAGGGATCATCACGTCGACGGGCTGCCGGGGGCTGGTCGGGCTTTCGCAGTAGAGGACCTGTTCGGCGTGCACGGCGGCGTCACCGCCGATCAGATCATGGCCCGTTTTCGTCCTCCCACACTCCCGGCGAAGCAGCTGGCGCGGTGGAGGAGTCATTCCCCTCCGTTGCGGGCAATCGTTCGGCGGTACCAGTGGCCGGACGCCTTCATGGTCCGGCGTTGGGCCCGGTAGTCAACGTGGATGAGCCCGTACGTTCTGAGTGGGCAATGTCGTGGTCCTGTTCTGCGACGTGCCCTGGTGCTCAACCGGCTAATCGTGTGCCGGGGCGGTACGGCGCCGACGGCGATAGGCCACGGTGGCCGCCCCCAAAGCCAGGCCCCACGGCAGCCAGGCAAGGTTCCCCAGCCA
Source organism: Nonomuraea diastatica (assembly GCF_004349015.1). Taxonomy (NCBI): domain Bacteria; kingdom Bacillati; phylum Actinomycetota; class Actinomycetes; order Streptosporangiales; family Streptosporangiaceae; genus Nonomuraea; species Nonomuraea diastatica. The sequence goes on along the minus strand of NZ_SMKP01000222.1, from coordinate 4,912 downwards.
TGCGGCCCAGTTGCCGACGTCGAAAGCCACCTCTCCGCCCGGCACCGCGCCCGCCAGCATAGCCAGCAGGGTCCGCCAGAGCGTGAAGCCGGTTCCTGTCAACACGACTGCTACGGCGCCCGCCGGAACGGTCGCGAGCGGGACGGGAACGCGGCGGCCGCCGAACACAGGCCCCCATCGAGGAAAGGATTCTCCCCCTGGCCGTATGAGGCCCATCGTCAGCAGCGCCCCTCCGCACGCGACGCTCGCGACGACGACCTCGCGAACGCGGCCTGTCGAACTGGTCACCGCTACGGCAGTTTCCTGGTCGATGCCGAAGGGCATCCACCCGCCAGATGGGCTGATCACGCGCCGGTACGCCGGGTGCTTCCACCCTTTCGGAGGGGGTCGGCATCCTGCCGCGGCATCTACGCTTTGTCGCGTGAAACCCTTCAACATATGGCTGGTGCGGTTGTCGTCGTCTGCTTGGTCGCCGGCGCCGGCGGCGCCTGGTTCACGGGCGCAGCCGAGGCGCTGTCGGCGGGCGGGGCGCTCGCGGCCTTGACGGCGGCCGCGACGCGGCGGTCCCGCTCCGCGCTGCTGAAAGCCGGCAACGGTGGGGCCGAGCCAACGGCCGTGGGGCAGGTGCAGCCCCTCACCGGGCCGCCGACCCGCCACGGCTGCAGGCGGTGGAGGTGAGGGTGGGGGCGTCTGTGCTCGGGCGAGAGACGCGACGAGTTCCCGGCGCAGCAGCGCCCGGTCGTCGCCTCGGCGCAGGTCCACGGGCAGAGCCCGGTCATGGTCGGTGACGACGATGTCCGGCGGCGGGGGAACCGTGGTCATCCGCCAGGTGTGCAGGGCGGCGTCCCAGTCGGCTTCCGCGGGCTCCGGTCACCGTGGCAGGGAGGGGCCAGCGGGCGGGGGTGAGGATCGTCGAGCGGTAGCGGACGCGCGGTTGGAACGGCAGAGCGGCCAGCGGCCCTCACGACCATGCCTGCCAGGGGCGGCACCCGTGCTGGCCGAGCAGTCGCAGGAAGTGGGCGATCGGCGGGAGCAGGTGGGGCGACAGGCGCGAGAACAGCACCGGGACAATGCGCCGTCCCAGGCCGCCGGACTGGGACGGCAGCAGCTGCCCGTCGGACACCAGCAGAAGATCATCAAGCTTCAGGCGGACCAGTGGCGCCGATGTCGTCCGCTGTCCTTCGTCCTGACTGCGGGCCAGGCGGGAGACAGCCCACAGTTTCGTGCCGAGATGGAGCGCCTCAAGATCCGCCTGCCGGTCGGCCGTCCGCGTACCAGGCCTGGGCGGTGGCCGCCGACAAGGCGTACTCATCCCGCGGGAACCGTGCCTACTTGCCGGCGCCGGATCAAGGCGGTCATTGAGGTGAAGGCCGACCAGGCGGCCAACCGCAAGAAGCGTGGCTCTCGGGGCGGCCGGCTGGTCAGCCATGATCCCGATCTCTACAAGCAGCGCAACACGGCGGAACGGTGCATCAATCGGATCAAGGAGTGGCGTGGGCTGGCCTTCCGCTTCGATAAGACGCCCGATAGCTATCTGACCGGTCTGCACCTACGCGGGGCTGTCTTGTGGATCCGAAGCCTCCGGCCACCATGAAGATCCGAACTCCATACAGGCCCTAGAGCGACCCGAGCGTGGTCTGGGTCATGCGGCCCGACCCGGTGATGGTGCCGACCCTCTCGGCATAGGAGCGGATCGTGTGGGTGGCGTCGATGAGCTCGTCCCAGCTCGCGTGGCTGAAGATCTTGCTCCAGTCCTTGGAGACATCGTCGAAGTCGACCATGTCGGTCGAGCCGTATTTGGACGGCATGAGGTCGAGCAGCTTGTCGTCGAGGATCTCGAACCCCCGATCCTTCGCCACCTGCCGGGCGAGGTTCGGGTCCATCATCCACTTGCCGGTCAGCGCGCCGAAGTCCGGGTAGAGCGGCTGGGCTTCCAGGGACGCCATCATCTCGTTGTCGATCAGCCAGCGCCCGAATCGGACCGTGTTCTCCAGGCTTTCCGGAGTCTCGCCCGGTCCGCCCAGAACCAGGGAGCCGTGGATCAGAATGCCGGCCTCCTTGAACAGGCGGCAGGCTCGCTGGTTGTTCTCCAGGCTGTCGCGCGGCCCTTTGAGGAACTTGAGCATCCGGGTGTCGCCGGACTCCAGGCCCATGTTCACCCGGTAGACACCGAGCCGCTGGTACAGCTCGACCAGCCGGGGGGTGGTCTCCGCCGCCTGTGTGTACACGAAGAACTTCGCATCATCGCCGATGTCGTCGGGCTTCGCCTCGACCACGGCCTTCACCCAGCGCGGCGAACTGCTCATGCTGTCGAACGCCTCGTAGAAGATCGAGGCGGAGATCTGCTGCTGCGCGGTGCGCACTTCGTCCCAGAACATCTCCGGAGAGGAGAAGCGCAGGTTCAGGTCCATGATGCCGCAGAAATGGCACGGCGCCTTCACCCGCGCGCATCCACGGGCGCGATTCATCGTGGTGACGCCCGTGACCTTCTCGCCCTCATGGAACATGCCGTAGCGGTTCAGGTAGTTGTCCAGGTAGCGGTTCCAGTTGCCGTCCGGCATCAGGGTCCGGTCGGGCACGGGAATGGCATCCAAAACCATGGACTTCAACGCCCCGCCACGCCCCTTGATCCGATCGGCGGGAATTTCTGGCAGGCGGTTGTGGCCGATTCCGTCGGGCGAGCGATACAGCAACTCCGGTACGGACTCGATCGGGCGCTCCCCGTCCAGAGCGCTCACCAGGGCGGAGAGGGAGAACTCGCCGACGTCCGCGGCGCAGACGTAGTCGACGACCTCGCGGTGCCTCAGGATCTGCTCGCCCATGGCCGTCGCCTGGTCGTTGCCGAAGACGGTGACCGCGCCCGCGTTCTTGCCCAGCTCGGCCAGGCGGAGAGAGTTTTCATAGGACGTGGCCAGGACGCCCACGCCGAGGACGTCCGGGCTGAATTCCGCGATCAACCGCTCGACCTCGGCCATCGGTGTGATCTGCCCGTCGATGGCGATCACGTCCACGTCTGGATGGTCCTGCCGAAGCACTGTCGCAAGCGAGACGACACCCAGAGCCGGGAACGTGCCGTCATTGGCGATCGTGACGATATCCGCATCGCTGCCGGCATTGACGAGCAGGACACTCCGCACCTTCATGGGTCGCGTTCCTCTCTGAGGGATGAACCGTTTCCCCGCCGACCTACGGGCGTACGGGCCGGCCGTTAGCACATGGGGATCGCTTTCTCACTGTCACCCACGCTCAGGGGTAGGCTCAATCTCCCAGACTAAGGAGATTGACTAGCGTCACATGTAATTGACAAAGGTCGCGTTCGAGGTGTAGATCGGCGTCGGGAACGGCGGAGCAGCCAGTAGGCAGGCGGTGCGGCTCTCCCAGTGGATCCACTCAATGCCCCCGCCTTGGATCGGCCCGGGGCGCGGCGGCCCCTTCCAGGTCGAGATCCTCCACGTTGAGTGCGAGGACCTCACCCGCTCGGGCGGCGCTCTCCCAGAGCATCGCCCACAGGGTCTTCTCCCGCAGCGGGACATCCTTGCGCGACAGGAGCCGCTCGATGACACCGCCATGGCGCCCTGTTCAACTTCGGCGACATCGTGTTACAGAGAGTAGGCAAAAACATCGAAGAGTAATCGAGGAGGACGCGTGCTTCATCCGTCACGTCTCAGCCGTGCTGGCGGGCTTGCCATCGCGGCCGTGACCGCTGGTCTCACGTTTCCGCTCCTGGTGTCCACGGGTCCCGCGCAGGCCGAGTCAGGCACGACGGCGCCGGCGGCCGCCGCCCCAAGCGAGGCCGTGCTCAGCTGCGCCATCCGCACCGCGCCCAAATACCCCATCACCTTCACCCCGCCGCTTCGCGACGCGGCGGCGCGGCACACCGAAGGGAAGGGAGTCGTCCTCCTCGAACGCTGCTCCTCGCCCAACGGCAACCTCGCCGACATCGCCTCCGGCCGGATGGACGTCAGCATCACGGCTACCGCCAGCTGCCGCAGCGTCGCAGACCTGCGAGCGACCGGCACCGTCACCTGGCGCGATGCCAACGGCCGAGTCGCCGGTACCTCCAAGCTCACCGCCCCACGCCAGGGCGGCGCCGCCCCCGGCGACAGCCTGCTTGAGGGCGACGTTGTCTCCGGCCGTCTCACGGGCCGGCACTTCAGCGGGAGCGCCACCATGACCTCCGACCTGCGGGACTGCACGGTCCCCTCCGGCCTCACCGAGCTGACCGGATCTGGCCGGCTCTCCTTCGCCTAACTCAAGCAGCCGCCGGTCACTGAGGTGGATGGCGGGCGGCCTCACGACATGCCGGTCAGCCTCCGGGCGTGACCGGCGTGTGCGCGGCTGGGGATGGGGATATCGGTGGACTGGACCTCGTACACCGGCGATGCGAGGTGGCACGACGTCGCGCATCAACCCGGAGTGGGCCGGCCCTGGAGTCGACCGCATCCACTCCGCATGTTGACAACCCAAGCGGTGCTGGTCGGCGTGGCCAGCGAGCGGAACCTTGATCTCCCCAACGGCGAGCCCGAGGCGACGAGGAAACCGGATGAAAGCGCCTGATCGGCCGCACCATGTCGGACGGGGAAGAGCGAGAGGGCCATATCGACAACAGTCTGCCTGGGATGCGTCCGGCCGAGAGGTTGCTGCTCGGCTATTTGACGATCATGATGGTGCTGGTTATCGCGTTCCGCGACGGCGTGACATCGTGGCCTGTCCTGATCGGCGGATACGCCTTGATGGCCCTTTTCCTGATGTTCTTGGCGCGGCGGCCGTTGAGGTTCATCCGGTTCGCGAGGTGTGTCAGAGAGAATGCACCAGATCGGGCTGGAAATACCCATCAGCCGCGTGAGGGGTTATGGGGGATCTTGGCGTAGTTCGCGTCGGGTCGCAACCCGGGCCTCGTGGGCGGTCTTCA
>NZ_SMKP01000221.1:0-16434 GCF_004349015.1 Nonomuraea diastatica | reverse complement strand
GTCGGGGATCGGGCTGGCGACGTCGCGGGCGTTCGCGGCGCACGGCGCCGAGGTGGTCTGCGCGGACATCGACCTCGACGCCGCCCGGCGGGTCGCCGAGATGATCGGGAAGGACCTCGGGGGTACGGCACACGCGGCGCGGGTCGATGTAGCGGACATGGAGCAGATGGAGGGTTTTTCGCGAAATATCTTCACCCAATATGGAGTGCCGGACATTGTGGTGAACAATGCCGGAATCGCGGTCATTGGGTCGTTTCTCGACCACACCGTGGACGACTGGCGCAGGACCGTCGACATCAATCTCTGGGGCGTCGTGCACGGATGCCGCCTGTTCGCCGCCGCCATGGTCGAGCGCGGCCAGGGCGGCCACATCGTCAACGTCGCCTCCCTGGCCGCCTTCGCGCCCTCCCGGCTGCTGCCCGCGTACTCCGCCTCGAAGGCCGCGGTGAAGATGCTCAGCGACTGCCTGCGAGCCGAGCTGGCCGGGCACGACATCGGCGTCAGCGCCATCTGCCCGGGTTTCGTCTCCACGGCCATCGCGCACAACGCCACGTACACCGGTGCGGACCTGCACGACGACGCCGTACGCGGTCTGGCGCGGCGCGGATATCCAGCCGAGCGCGTGGCCGCACACGTTCTGCGTGCGGTGCACAGAAATCAGGCGGTCGTTCCGGTCAACCTGGAAGGAAAGATCGGATATGCCCTATCGCGGATTTCGCCACGGGTGATGCGCGGTCTGGCACGGTTGACCGGAACCACGTCGGTATCCAGAAATCGCGGGTAACGATCGCACGTAGGGGAGAAGATGATTCCGTGTCCTCGCCGCAAATTGATGACGACTGCAGCCAGCCCAAAGCACTCAGGCGGCAGCCCGCACAGCGCCGCAGCGCCCGGCGCGTCGAGCGGATGCTCGACGCCTGCGCCGAACTGCTCGACGAGACCGGGTACGAAGCCCTGTCCACCACACGCATAGCCGAGCGGGCAGGCGTGGCGATCGGGTCGGTCTACCAGTTCTTTCCCGACAAGCGTGCGATCACGCAGGAGCTCACCCGGCGCAACGTCGAGGAGTTCGTCCGCCGGGTCGACCGCAAGTTCCTGGAGGAGGACCATCGAGGGTGGTGGGAGGCGGTCGACGCGATCATCGACGAATACGTCGACATGCACCGCACGGTCGCCGGCTTCAAGAGCCTGCACTTCGGTGACGTCGTCGACCTCAACCTGCTCGACTCCGACTCCGACAACAACGCCGTGATCGCCGGGCGGCTGCGCGGGTTGTTCCTGAAGGAGTTCGGCCTGGCCGACAGCCCCGAGCTCGACCTCGCGATGCTGGTTGCGGTCGAGGCGGGCGACGCGGTGCTGAAACTCGCCTTCCGCCGCGACTCCGACGGGGAGCCGGAGATCATCGAGGCGGCCAAACACCTGATCCGCGGTTTCCTCTCCCGTCAACTGCGTTCCTGGTCGCCGCACGCCTGAGCGCTCAGTGGCCGCTCGCGTGCGGTGGCTCCGTCACCAGGCCGGACAGCCAGGCGGGCATGTCGTCCGGCTGCCAGTGCCGCCGTTGGCCGAGCGCGGCCGTCGGCACCTCGTCGTAGCCCGGCGCGGCAGGCGTGCGCAGGCAAGGCCCTGGGTAGGAGACGGGACGCGCGTCCCTGGCCTCCCTGATGTGCAGCCGGGTCTCCAGGGCGCGCAGGCTGCGCTCCGCCGACTCGATGGCCTCGAGACGGGCCGACAGATAACCCGCGAGGCCGGGGACGAGGGCCGACAGTACGACAGCGCAGGCCAGCGTGAAGGTCATCTGCTTGGACACGCCCATCACGGCCCCCTTCGCTCGCTTGACAGCGGAGCATCTGCTATATGCCCGTGACCTGCACGAACACGCTCAGGAGTCGCAGAGTTGGGCGAGTCGTTACCGATTTGTGAGTGTGTGGATTGACCAGGCAAACGGCCGGGCGGCTCGGTAGTCTCGCGGTGTGGCGCATGTGACCCGTGAGCACCTTGATCGTCTGCTTGAGCAGGCCCTATTGGCCGACGACCACGATTCCCTGGCCAGTCGGCTCTACGACGTCGCGCTCGACTATTCCTCGGGCGACGTCTCCCGGGCTTCCATCCTGGTCCTCGCCGCCGAGGAGTGGCGAGCGGCGGGCCAGCCCGCGCGCGCGATGGAGTGTTTCCAGCGCGCGGTCGAAGACGGTGGCGAGGCGGGTTTCGACCCGCGTGCCGGCATCGCCGACACGCTCTTCGAGCTCGACAGGCCCGATGAGGCGAGGGAGGTCATCGAGACGATACGCGCTGAGGGCAACGTCTCCACGGCGACCGCTCACACGATCGCCGAGACGCTCGTCGCCTACGGAGACCTCCGCGGTGGGCTCGAATGGGCCACCCAGGCGGTCCTCGACTGTGACGAGAACGACCCCGAGCAGGTGGCGCTGCTGCGCACCCGCTACCGCATCAGGGTCGATCTCGGGCTCCCCGAGGACGAGCTCGACGAGATGGTCTCCTGACCCGATCGCCCTCGCGTGACATCACGGCCCCTCCCCGGGCGAGGCCGCCGGTGGCCGGAGGTCACTGCGCCGTGCCCGCATGAGGGGCCCGCATGAGGGGCCTGACGGGCCCGCTTGACGGGCCCGCGCAAGGAGCCGTATCGGGACGCCGCGTCGAAGGCTCGCTCAAGAGGCCCGCACACGGCCCGCGTCAGGGCGGCAGGGTGCGAAGGGGCCGCGGCCGGACGGCCGCGGCCCCTTCGGCTATGGAGATCCGGGCGCGGCAGGCACGTTCCGTGCCCGGAGGAGATGGCCCGACGAGAAGGCCCGCCGGGATGACCCGACGACTTGGCCGGCGGACGGCGTGCTCACCGCAGGCCGAGGCCGTCGGTGAGCCCCGTGACGCCCGGCACCGCGGACCGGCCGCCGGTCAGCATCGAGGTGCCCTCGACGCTCTCCACCGCCTTCGGCAGCAGCACGCCGATGACGTCCTCGCCGACCTCACGGACGGGCTTGTCCAGGTCCTTCGGCGACCGGATGCTGGAGCCCGCGATGCGGTTGCCGCGGGTGGCCTGGCCGAGCGACATCTCCGCCGGCAGCTTGGCGAGCAGCGGCGTCTCGGGCAGGGACGGCAGGGACGGCAGCGCCGGCACGCTCGTCATGGTCGACATGTCCTTCATGCCGGTCCGGCCCGGCACCGTGGGGAACACCACAGGCGAGGCGGAGGTCAGCATGGGCATGCCCCAGGTCGCCGCGACCCCGCCGATGTCGGAACCGCCCAGCGCCGACTTTCCTGCGGCCAGGCCCGTCAGGCCCAGCTGCCTGGCCAGCCGCCCGGTCGCCATGGCCAGCTTGCCCGACTCCTCGGCGACCATCCGGCTGCCGCCCGAGCCGCCGTCGTTGATGCGCACCCTCGACTGCTCGTGACAGAAGGACAGGGCCGAGTCCGGAGACAGCAGGACCGGCTCGGTGTTCGCGCAGGAGTCAGCCGTCGACGGGGCCACGGCCCACCACGTGACACCAGCGGTCACAGCGGCCACCGCGAGGATGCTTCGGACTTTTTGGGATGACACTGCACGTCCCCCTGATCAATTTCGCTGATCTGACGAACGCTGAACGTAGCCAGCCGGCCGCCCGCGGGAGCGCGGCTTGTCGAAGTGTGGGGCGAACCTTACTCTTCCCCGTGCCGCATGACCGCGGCATGACACGCCGGAGCCCGGAGACCCCTCGGATCTCCGGGCTCCCGGCCGGGCCTCAGCCGCGCTGGATGAGCAGCTCGTCATCGCCGAGCTCCACCATGACCTTGTCGCCGTCGGCGATCTCGCCCGACAGCACCGCCTTGGCCAGCTTGTCGCCGATGGCCGACTGGACCAGGCGGCGCAGCGGGCGGGCGCCGTACATCGGGTCGTAGCCCGTCAGCGCCAGCCACTCGCGGGCCGCCGGCGTGACCTCCAGCGTCAGCCGCCGGTCGGCCAGGCGCTGCGCCAGACGGTCGACCTGCAGGTCGACGATGCGCGCCAGCTCCTCGGAGCCGAGCGCGTCGAAGAGGATCACGTCGTCGAGCCGGTTGAGGAACTCCGGCTTGAACGCGTTGCGCACCGCTCCCATGACGGCCTCACGCTTGGCGCCGTTCGCCAGCGTGGGATCGACGAGGAACTGCGAGCCGATGTTGGAGGTGAGGATCAGGATCGTGTTGCGGAAGTCGACCGTGCGGCCCTGGCCGTCGGTCAGCCGCCCGTCGTCGAGCACCTGCAGCAGGATGTCGAACACCTCGGGGTGGGCCTTCTCCACCTCGTCGAGCAGCACCACGGTGTAGGGGCGCCGCCTGACGGCCTCGGTGAGCTGGCCGCCCTCCTCGTAGCCGACGTAGCCGGGAGGCGCGCCGACGAGCCTGGCCACGCTGTGCTTCTCGGAGTATTCGCTCATGTCGATGCGGGTCATCGCCCGCTCGTCGTCGAACAGGAACTCCGCCAGCGCCTTGGCCAGCTCGGTCTTGCCCACACCGGTCGGCCCGAGAAACACGAACGAGCCCGTCGGCCGGTCGGGGTCGGCGATGCCGGCCCGGCTGCGGCGTACGGCGTCGGAAACGGCCTGTACGGCCTGCTGCTGGCCTATGAGCCGCTTGCCCAGATCCTCCTCCATGCGCAGCAGCTTGGCCGTCTCCGCCTCCAGGAGCCGCCCCGCGGGGATGCCGGTCCACGACGAGATCACCTCGGCGATGTCGTCGGCCCCGACCTCCTCCTTGACCATGGTGTTGTCGGGCTGCGCGGCCTCGGACGCGGACTTCAGCACCTGCTCCAGCCGCGGCACCTCGGCGTACATGAGCCGGGACGCGGCCTCGAAGTCGCCGTCGCGCTGGGCCCGCTCGGCGGCGCTCCTGGCCTCGTCGAGCTGCTTCTTCAGCTCGCCGACCTTGTTGAGCCCGGCCTTCTCGTGCTCCCAGCGGCCGACGAGAGCGTTGAGCTCCTCCTGGCGGTCGGCCAGCTCCTGGCGCAGGCGTTCGAGCCGCTGGACGGAGGCCTCGTCGGTCTCCTTCGACAGCGCCAGCTCCTCCATCTTCATCCGGTCGACGTTGCGCTGGAGCTGGTCGATCTCCACGGGGCGGGAGTCGATCTCCATGCGCAGCCGCGAGGCGGCCTCGTCGACCAGGTCGATGGCCTTGTCGGGGAGGAAGCGGCTGGTGATGTAGCGGTCGGACAGCGCGGCGGCGGCCACCAGCGCGCCGTCGGAGATCTGCACCTGGTGGTGGGCTTCGTAGCGGCCCTTGAGCCCGCGCAGGATCGCGATCGTGTCCTCGACCGTGGGCTCGCCCACGTAGACCTGCTGGAAGCGGCGCTCCAGCGCGGGGTCCTTCTCGATGCGCTCACGGTATTCGTCGAGCGTGGTCGCGCCGATCATGCGCAGCTCGCCGCGGGCCAGCATGGGCTTGAGCATGTTGCCGGCGTCCATCGCGCCCTCGGCGGCCCCCGCGCCGACGACGGTGTGCAGCTCGTCGATGAACGTCACGATCTGCCCGTCGCTCTCCTTGATCTCGGAGAGCACGGCCTTCAGCCGCTCCTCGAACTCGCCGCGGTATTTCGCGCCGGCCACCATCGCACCCAGGTCGAGTGCGATGAGCCGCTTGTTGCGCAGCGATTCGGGCACGTCGCCGGCCACGATGCGCTGGGCCAGCCCCTCGACGACGGCGGTCTTGCCGACGCCGGGCTCGCCGATGAGCACCGGGTTGTTCTTGGTGCGGCGGCTGAGCACCTGGACGACGCGGCGGATCTCGGAGTCGCGGCCTATGACCGGGTCGAGTTTGCCGCCCCTCGCGTGCTCGGTCAGGTCGACGCCGTACTTCTCCAGCGCCTGGTAGGTGTCCTCAGGGGTCTCGCTGGTGATGCGGGCGTGGCCGCGTACTTTCTCGAAGGCGTCGAGCAGCGCCTGCGGCGTCGCGCCCTGCGACTTCAGCAGGTCGGCCACGGGGCCGCCGTCGGCGGCCAGGCCCACCAGCAGGTGCTCGGTCGAGACGTAGAGGTCTTCGAGGCGGTTGGCGTGCTGGGCGGCGGTGTTCATCACCGTCAGGAGGTGGCGCGAGCTCGACGGCGCCCCCACGGTCGCGCCCTGCGCCTTCGGCAGCGCCGCCAGCTGCTCCTCCGCCCGTGCCCGCAGCGTGCGCCAGTCGGCGCCGACGGCTTCGAGCAGCGGCACGGCCGTGCCGCCGGTCTGGGAGAGCAGCGTGGTCAGCAGGTGAACGGGGGCGATCTCGGGGTTGCCCTCTGCGGCGGCACGCCGCATGGCACCCGAGAGCGCTTCCTGGCTCTTCTGGGTGAGCTTGTAGTCCATCGTTCTAGGCCCCCGGTGGCAGCTCGTAGCGGATCAGCGCTCGGACCATCCGCATCTCGGCACGCAGGCGGTGAACCTCCTCCCGCAGCCGCAGCGCTTCGTTCTCGAGCTCGAGAATCCGCTTGATGCCCGCGAGGTTGATGCCCTCCTCCTGGGAGAGCCGCTGCACCTCGCGGAGCTGGATGATGTCGCGTGTCGAGTAGAGGCGGCCGCGCCCCGCGGTGCGGCCGGGGCTGACCAGCCCCAGCCGGTCGTACTGGCGCAGGGTCTGGGGATGCAGCCCCGACAGCTGCGCGGCCACCGAGATCACATAAACGGGTGTGTCATCTGACAGGTCGAAATAGTTGGCGTCCATCGGCTACTCGCTTCTGGCTCGCTGAATGAGCTCAGCGCGTGGGTCCTCACTGGCGTTCGCGGTGTTGAACTCGGTGAGGAGATCGCGCGACTTGTCGTCGAGCGTCTTCGGCACCACCACTTCGACCGTCGCGAGCAGGTCGGCTCTGGTGCCGTCTTTCCGGGTGACGCCCCTGCCGCGCACGCGGAACGTGCGGCCGTTGGGCGTGCCCGGGGGGATGCGCAGCGTCACCGGCATGCCCTTGAGGGTGGGCACCTTGATCTCGGCGCCGAGAGCGGCCTCCGTGAACGTCACCGGGACGGTGATCGTCAGGTTGTCGCCCGACCTGCCGAACACGGCATGCGCTTTGACGTGCGTCTGGATGTAGAGGTCGCCGGCAGGGCCGCCATTCTCGCCCGGGGCGCCCTTGGCCTTGAGCCTGACCCGCTGGCCGTCGGCCACCCCTGCGGGGATGCGGGCCTGGATGGTGCGGGTGCTCTTGGCCCGGCCGCTGCCCTCGCACACGGGGCAGGGGTCGTCCACGATCAGCCCGCGGCCCTTGCAGTCGCGGCAGGGCTCTGAGAAGGCGAAGTTGCCCAGGTTGCGGCTGGCCGCCCCGGTGCCCTCACAGGTGGGGCATACCCTGGGGGTCGTGCCCGCCCTGGCGCCCGTGCCGGTGCACGCGGCGCAGGCGGCCGAACTCGTGAGCCTGAGCGACACCGTGGTGCCCTCGGCCGCTTCGGTGAACGTCAGCGTCACCTCGGACTCGACGTCCTGGCCGCGCCGCGGCCTGGACGTGGTCGAGGTGCGGGTGGAGCCGCCCCGGTTGAACAGCCCGCCGAACAGGTCGCCGAGCCGATCGCCCGCGCCTCCGCCCGAACCCGGCTGCGCCGTGCCGCCGAACAGGTCGCCGAAGTCGAACGGGAACCCGCCACCGCCGGCCCGCTGGCCGCCCACCCCGGACCCGAACAGCGTGCGCGCCTCGTCATATTCCTTGCGGCGCTTGCTGTCGGACAGGACGTCGTAAGCCTCGGAGACCTCCTTGAACCTGGTCTCCTTGGTCGCGTCGCCCTTGTTGGTGTCGGGGTGGTATTGCCTGGCCAGCTTCCGGTAGGCCTTTTTGATTTCGTCGGCGGTGGCGGTCTTGGGCACACCAAGGACGGCGTAGTAGTCCTTCTCCAAGTAGTCCTTGGTGCTCATCTACGGCCCTTCGTCCTTGTGTCAGTTGTCGTCGTCATCGGACGCGGGAGTGGCGTCCTCGGGCTCGGCGACGGCCACCCGCGCCGGGCGCAACACCCTGTCGCCCATCCGGTAGCCGAGCTGCAGCACCTCGATGGCGGTCGGCTCGGTCACCTCGGTCGAGTAGCTGTGCATCAGCGCCTCGTGGACCGTCGGGTCGAACGGGTCGCCCTTCTGCCCGAAGGGGCTGAGCCCCAGCTTGGTGAGCACTGCTTCCAGGGATTCCGCCACCTTCGCGAAACCTCCGGTCAGCTCACCGTGGTCGCGGGCCCTTCCGATGTCGTCGAGCACGGGAAGGAGCTCTGTCAGCGCCCCCGCGACCGCCTGCTCGCGGACCACCACCCGGTCGCGCTCGACCCGCCTGCGGTAGTTGGTGTATTCGGCCTGGAGCCGCTGCAGGTCGGCGGTCCGCTCGGCGAGCTGGGCCGCCAGCTCGCCGTTCTGCGCCTGCGGCGCCTCGGCGGGCGCCTCCTGCTCGTCGGCCGGGGCCTCGCGCACCTGGCCCGTCTCGGGATCGATCTTGCGGTTGTCGCGGATCACTGGCTCCTCGTGCCCGTTTTCACGCGGCGGCATCACTTGTCCTTCTTCGGCTGGTCTTCGTCGACGATCTCGGCTTCGACCACGTCGTCATCGGCCTTCTGGCCTTCCTGACCGGACGCGGCGTCCTGCGGGGCGCCCTCGCCGCCGGCCTGCTGGCCCTGGCTCTGGGCGTAGATCGCCGAACCCATCTTCTGGCTGACCGTGGCAAGCTTCTCCGCCGAGGTGCGGATGACGTCGGTGTCGGTGCCCTCCAGAGCCTTCTTCAGCTCCGCCAGGGCGTCGTTGACCTCGGTCTTGATCTCGCCGGGAACCTTGTCGTCGTTCTCGCGGAGGAACTTCTCCGTCTGGTAGGCGAGCCCGTCGGCGTTGTTGCGGACCTCGGCCTCCTCGCGGCGCTTCTTGTCCTCCTCGGCGTACGACTCGGCCTCGCGCATCATCCGCTCGATGTCGTCCTTCGGCAGCGCCGAGCCGCCAGTGATCGTCATCGTCTGCTCCTTGCCCGTTCCCAGGTCCTTGGCGGAGACGTTGACGATGCCGTTGGCGTCGATGTCGAAGGTGACCTCGATCTGCGGGATGCCGCGCGGCGCCGGGGCGATGCCGGTCAGCTCGAACGTGGCGAGCTTCTTGTTGTAGGAGGCGATCTCGCGCTCGCCCTGGTAGACCTGGATCTGCACCGACGGCTGGTTGTCCTCGGCCGTGGTGAAGACCTCGGAGCGCTTGGTCGGGATCGTCGTGTTGCGCTCGATGATCTTCGTGAAGATGCCGCCCTTGGTCTCGATGCCCAGCGACAGCGGGGTCACGTCGAGCAGCAGGACGTCCTTGACCTCGCCCTTGAGCACACCGGCCTGCAGGGCGGCGCCGATGGCGACGACCTCGTCGGGGTTGACGCCCTTGTTGGGCTCCTTGCCGCCGGTCAGCTCCTTGACGAGCTCGGAGACGGCGGGCATGCGGGTCGAGCCGCCGACGAGCACCACGTGGGCGATGTCGGCCACCTTGATGCCGGCGTCCTTGATGACCTGGTTGAACGGGCCCTTGGTCCGCTCGAGCAGGTCGGTCGTCAGCCGCTGGAACTCGGAGCGCGTCAGCTTCTCGTCGAGGTGCAGGGGGCCCTCGGCCGAGGCCGTGATGTAGGGCAGGTTGATGTTGGTCTCGGACTGGCTGGACAGCTCGATCTTGGCCTTCTCCGCCGCTTCGCGCAGACGCTGCAGGGCCATCTTGTCCTTGGCCAGGTCGACGCCGTGAGCGTTCTGGAAGCGCTTGACGAGCTCGTCGACGACGCGCTGGTCCCAGTCGTCGCCACCGAGGTGGTTGTCACCGGAGGTGGCCTTGACCTCGACGAAGCCGTGGCCGTCCTCCTGGCCGACGTCGAGCAGGGACACGTCGAAGGTGCCGCCGCCGAGGTCGAAGACCAGGATGGTCTGGTCCTGCTCCTTGTCGAGCCCGTAGGCGAGGGCCGCGGCGGTCGGCTCGTTGATGATGCGGAGCACGTTGAGGCCCGCGACCGTGCCGGCCTCCTTGGTGGCCTGGCGCTGGGCGTCGTTGAAGTAGGCCGGGACGGTGACCACCGCGTCGGTGATCTTCTCGCCCAGGTAGGCCTCGGCGTCCTGCTTGAGCTTCTGCAGGACGAAGGCGCTGATCTGCTGCGGCGAGAACTTCTTGCCGTCGATCTCCTGGGACCAGGTGGTGCCCATCTCCCGCTTGACCGACCGGATCGTTCGGTCCACATTGGTGACCGCCTGGCGCTTGGCGACCTCGCCGACCAGGACCTCGCCGTTCTTCGCGAAGGCGACCACGGACGGCGTGGTCCGCGAGCCCTGCGCATTCGCGATGACGGTGGGCTCACCGCCCTCGAGAATCGAGACGACGGAGTTGGTCGTCCCAAGGTCGATACCTACCGCACGTGCCATGAGTGAGTCCTTGTAGTCAAAGTTGAGTCTGTCAGACTCAAGCTAACGGATGTGTGTCGTCTTTGGCAAACGACTTGAGCCTACTCGACTCAACCCTCATGAGCGCCGAGACATTCCCGAAATAAAGGCCACACCACGCGCAACGGGGCAACGAGGTCTAGGGTTCCGCGCACAGCGAATCCCCGGCGCCGTGGGTGCGTTGCCGGGGGTTCGCGGGCTTGGCGGCTCTCGTTACGGCTTGGCGCCGTCCACCACCTTGCGCTCGCCGAGCGGCTTCTTGAGCTTGACCGTGGTGGTCTTCTCGATCGCGATCATGATGCAGGAGACGTTCTTGGCCTTGGGGGACGTGCCCTCGTACAAGGTGACCGTGACGCGCTTGGACGTCTCCTTGACCTTGACGCGGTCCAGCACCGTGCAGGGCTCCACCCCCGACTGCCACGTCAGCTGGAGCTTCTTGCCCTTGGCGACCGGCTTGGCCTTGGCCCAGCGAGCCTTGTGCACGTTGATGGCGTCGCCCGTCGGCTTGACCTGCTTGGGGCCCTTCGGGGGCGCCTTGCTGGGCGTGGTGCCGACCGGGTTGGACACGACGGGCGGCTTGTCCTGGCTGGGGGAGGAGGCCCGCTCGGCAGGCTGGGCCGTGCCGCAACTCGTCGCCAGCATCAGACATCCGGCCAGAAGGGTCGCTGTCATTGTCCGCATACCCCTACGACGGATCCCGCCGGTCGCCGGTTCACCATAGTGTGGACATGTGCTCCGTCAGGCATTGCTCGCTGTCTCCAAGAGCCGGCGCGCCGAGCGCGTCATCGCCGCGTCGCCGCTGACCAGGGATGTGGTCAGGCGCTATGTCGCCGACGACGCCGGCGCCGCGATCGACGCGTTGTCCCGCACGGGGTTGCGCGTCTCCGTCGACCACCTCGGCGAGGAGGTGACCGGCCGGGCGCAGGCCGAGGGCACCGTCGCCGCCTACCTCTCGCTGCTCCGCCTGCTGCCGGCGGGCGCCGACGTGTCCGTCAAACTCACGGCGCTCGGGTTGCGGCTGTCGGAGGAGCTCGCGTTCGAGCACGCCGCGGCCATCTGCAGGGCCGCCGCGGCCAGAGACGTCACGGTGACGCTCGACGCGGAGCAGCACGACACGATCGCCATGCTGCACGCCGTGCACGCCGCGCTGCGCAAGGAGCACCGGGACGTGGGCGTGGTGGTGCAGGCCTACCTGCCCGACTCGCTCGACCGCTGCGAGCAGCTCGGCGACGCCCGGGTGCGGCTGTGCAAGGGCGCCTACACGGCTCCCGGCGCCTACACCTCGACCGCCGACATCGACCGCTCGTTCGTACGCTGCCTGAAGGTGCTGATGGCCGGCGCCGGCTATCCGATGGTCGCCACCCACGACCCCAGACTGGTGCGCATCGCCTCGACGCTCGCCGTGCTCGACGGCCGCGACCCGGCCGGTTTCGAATATCAGATGTTGTACGGCGTGCGCCCCGACGAGCAGGCCCGCCTGGCGGCCCTCGGCTTCACGATGCGCGTCTACGTCCCCTACGGCGCCGACTGGTATCCCTACCTGATGCGCCGCCTGGCCGAGCGCCCCCGCAACCTGGCCTTCTTCCTGCGCTCCCTGCTGTCACGAGGCTAGCCCGCGACGCCGGTGACGGCCGGTAAGCTGCATCAGCGTCTATTCCTCGAGGGGCGGAAATGATCGCGATTCTGGGCACAGGCAAGATGGGCGAGGCGCTGCTGTCGGGGCTGCTGCGCGCCGGCTTCAAGCCCGGCGACATCATGGTGACCACGCGCAGGGCCGACCGGGCGCAGGCGCTGCGCGAGACCTACGGTGTGCGCACCGTCCCCAACTCCGAGGCGGCCAAGGCGGCCGACACGCTGATCCTCGCCGTCAAGCCCCAGGACATGGCCACGCTGCTGGCCGAGATCGCCCCCTACGTGCCCGCCGACCGCCTGGTGATCACCGCTGCGGCCGGCATCACGACGTCGTTCGTGGAGCAGCGGCTCGGCGTCGAGGTGCCGGTGGTCAGGGTGATGTCCAACACGCCCATCAGGTTCGACGAGGCGATGAGCGTGATCTCGGCGGGCGCGCACGCGGGCGAGGAGCACCTCAAGCTCACCGAGGCGCTGCTCAGCCCCGTCGGCAAGGTGCTGCGCATCCCCGAGTCGCAGCAGGACGCCGCCACCGCGCTCTCCGGCAGCGGCCCCGCCTACTTCTTCTACCTCGTCGAGGCCATGGTGGACGCGGGCATCCTGCTCGGCATGCCGCGGGCGGCCGCGCTCGACATGGTGACCCAGTCCATCGTCGGTGCCGCCGTGATGTTGCGTGACTCGGGCGAGCACCCGGTGATCCTGCGCGAGGCCGTCACCTCTCCTGGCGGCACCACGATCGCGGCCATCGCCGAGCTCGAGCGCCACAGCGTGCGGGCCGCGTTCCTGGCCGCCATCGAGGCGGCCCGCGACCGCGGCCGCGAGCTCGCCTCCGGCTGACCGCTCAGGCGTCGCGCCGCCGCATCAGCACGGCGCCGACGATCATGGTCACGGCGATCCAGACGAGATAGACGCCGAAGCCGCTCCACGGGCCGAACGACGTGTTGCGGACCAGCGGGACGGCCACCTGCATGCCCGCGTTGGTGGTGAAGTGGTCGGCCACCGTCCGGCCCACCTGGCCCGGCAGCATGCCGGTGATCTGGGGCAGCACCAGCATCAGCGCGATGGCTGAGACGATCGCGCCGGGCGTGTGGCGTACGAGCGTGCCCAGCGCCAGCCCGAACAGGCCGCACGCGGTGAGGTAGAGGCCGCAGCCCACCACCGTCCGCACGGCCTCTCCCATGTCGAGCGAGGGCGGCTGGATGATGGCGACGCCCACGGCGAGCGAGGCGGCCGACGCGACCGTGCACACGAGAAGGGAGGTGACCGTGAACACCACGATCTTGCCGGTCAGCAGGCTCATGCGCTTGGGCACGGCCATCAACGACGTGCGGATGCCGCCCGTACGGTATTCGCTGGAGATCACCAGCACGCCCAGCGTGGCGATGGAAAGCGACGCGAACATGATGCCGGTCAGGCTCAGCATGACGGCCTGAGCGCCGGGGATGTCGTCCTCGGTCGAGCCCCTGGCCGCGGAGGCGATGAGCGCGCCGATGCCCAGCATCAGCCCGGCGGTGACGGCCAGTGTCCACATCGTGGAGCGAACTGAGCGGATCTTGGTCCATTCGGACCTGAGGATGTCGATCATGATATGAACTCCAGGCTGTCCTTGGTCAGCTCCATGTACGCCGCTTCCAGCGAGGGCTGCACGAACGTCAGCTCCTCCAGCGGGATCCCGGCCCGCGCGGTGAGCGTGCCGATCTCGACCGGGCTCATCGCGGTCACCCGCAGGTGGTCGTGGTGGGCCTCGCCCACCTTGATCAGCTCGGCGACGTCGGCCAGCCGCGGCGAGCGCACCCGTACGTAGCCCTGCGAGCTGCGCCCGATGAACTCCGCCACGCTCGTGTCGGCGATCAGCGTTCCCTTGCCGATCACGATCAGGTGGTCGGCGGTCTGCGCCATCTCGCTCATCAGATGGCTGGAGACGAACACCGCGCGGCCCTCGGCCGCCAGCTCGCGCATGAACGTGCGGATCCACAGGATGCCGTCGGGGTCGAGCCCGTTGACGGGCTCGTCGAACAGCAGGATCTCCGGGTCGCCGAGCAGCGCGGCGGCGATGCCCAGGCGCTGCGACATGCCCAGCGAGAACCCGCCGATCCGGCGCCCGGCCACCTCGCGCAGGCCCACGGCCTGCAGCACCTCGTCCACACGGCCGTTCGGGATGCCGTTGCTCTGCGCGATGGCCAGCAGGTGCTTGCGGGCGCTGCGCCCGCCGTGCACGGCCTTGGCGTCCAGCAGCGCGCCCACCTTGCGCAGCGGGTGCTTCAGCTCGGCGTACGGCCGCCCGTCCACGAGCGCCGAGCCGCCGGAGGGCCGGTCGAGCCCCAGGATCATCCGCATGGTCGTGGACTTCCCCGAGCCGTTGGGGCCGAGGAAACCGGTCACCCGGCCCGGCTCGACGCCGAACGACAGGTCCGACACGGCGACGGTCGTGCCGTAGCGCTTGCTCAGGTTCGTTGCCCGTATCGCGGTCATGATCCCAGCGTGCCGTCGCGAGCAATCGTGTACCTCCTGCGCGGGAACCGCTTCCCGCGCGGGGGTCTGGGAGCCTGGTCCTACTCTCCCGGGTGGACGAGCGCCGCCTCGTAGGCCACGATCACCGCCTGCGCCCGGTCCCTGACGCCGATCTTGGCGAACAGGTTCGTCACGTGGTTCTTGACGGTCGAGGGGGAGACCGCCAGGGCCGTGGCGATCTCGGTGTTCGACCGGCCGCGGGCGATCAGCACGAGGATCTCCCGTTCGCGCTCCGTCAGGCCGGCCACCTCGGCGGGCACCGGGTCCAGGCGCCGCGGGCCCGCGTGCTGGCCTCCGGCGGCCCGTACGAACGTGCCGATCAGCCTGGTGAGCAGGCGCGGCGCGACGGCGGACTCGCCGCGGTGCACCACGCGCACGCCCTCGATCAGCTCCTCGGGGGAGACGTCCTTGGGCAGGAACCCGCCGGCTCCCGCCCTGAGCGCCGCGACCACGTTCTCGTCCAGGTCGAACGTGCTCAGCGCGAGCACCCGGACCTCCGGCAGCTCCGACGTGATCAGCTCGGTCGCGCGAACCCCGTCGAGGCCCGGCATGTGCAGGTCCATCAGCACCACGTCGGGGCGCAGCCGCCGGCACAGGTCCACCGCCCGCGCGCCGTCGCCGGCCTCGCCCACGACGCCCATGTCCGGCTGGGCGTCGAGCATCAGCTTGAAGCCCACGCGCACCAGCTCGTGGTCGTCGGCCAGCAGCACTTTGATCACGGTGTCTCCAGGGGGATGCGGGCGTAGACGCGGAAACCTCCTTGCGGGGCGCGGGGCCCCGTGGAGAGCTGGCCGCCGAGCAGCGCCACCCGCTCGGCCATGCCCCCGAGTCCGAACCCCGGCGACCCGGTCCCCTTCGTGCTGCCGTCGTCGACCACCTCGACCTCCACGGCGTCCGGTTCGTACGCGAGCCACACGCTCGCCCGCGCGCCGGGCGCGTGCTTGCGCGTGTTGGTCAGCGCCTCCTGCACGATCCGGTACACCGCGTGGTCCACGACGGCGGGCAGCGCGACGGGCTCCCCCTTGACGGTCAGGTGCGCGGGCAGCCCCGCCGACCTGGCCTCCTTGATCAGCGTGGGCAGCCGGTCGGCGCCCACCCCCGTGGCGGCGTCCGGCCCCTCGTGGCCGTCGGCCCTGAGCACGTCGAGCAGGCGGCGCATCTCGGACATCGCCTGGCGGGCGGTCTGCTCGGCGCTCTCCAGAGCGTTCCTGGTGACCTCCTGCTCGGGTGGGAGCGTGGCCCTGGCGCCGCCGACCAGGGCGTTGATCACGGTGATGTGGTGGGCGACCACGTCGTGCAGCTCCCTGGCGATGCGCCGCCGTTCGGCGCGGACCGCGGCGTCGGCGGCCTCGCGCCGGCCGCGTTCGTTCAGCTCGGTCCTGAGCCGGACGAGCTGCCCGATCCCCAGGAACACGCCGACGGTGAACAGGGCCATCACCCAGCCGCCGCCGACGCCGTCCAGCTCCAGCGCCGTCGCGTAGGCGGCGAACGCCGCGGCCCCGGTGATCGCGGTCGTCCGGCCGGAGGTGTAGCGGCCCAGGCTGTAGTAGGCGATGGCCGCGGGCACGTTGCTGGACTGCACGATCTCCGCCGCCACGCCCACGACGTCGAGCCCGGTGACCAGCGCGGTGACCAGGACCGGTCGGTGGCGCCGCATGAGCAGGAGCGTGACGCCCGCCGTGTAGTGCACCGCGCCGACGGCGACCGGAGTCGCGCCCTGGGCGATCATGATCGACAGCCCGATGATCCCGGGAAGCCCGAGCACGATCACCAGCGTCCGGTCGAAGACCTTGGGACGCCGGAAGAAGCGGAAGAGCGTGAGTAAGAGGCCGCGCGGATAGGGGCGTCTGCCGGGCGAGGATGTAATACAGGCACGGAGCCTCAAGATCACGTAGTTGTCTACGCTCCGTGATCGACAATGAGGATCGTCCGTGCCTGTCTTGCCATCATG
>NZ_SMKP01000220.1:0-16475 GCF_004349015.1 Nonomuraea diastatica | reverse complement strand
GATCTTGTTCTCTTCACACAGACATGATCATGGGCGGCTGCTCTCATGAGCGCCGAAAGCCATCACAAGATCGCATCGACTCCACGCATCAGCCCAGCTCACACAGCGAAATGCGGCTGCCGTACTAGCCGTGCTCGCCTTGGTCAGCGTCGTCGCGACAGCCGCGCTCGGCGGCGCCCGACGACTCGCACATGTCGCCTACCAGCGCGGGTACCGCCAAGCCAACCGGCAGTCCTAGCTACGCGGCTTGACGAACGTGCCCTTCGGCGCAACCGTTTCGACGAGATCCCGCTCCCGCAACAGCGCAAGAGCCGCCCGCACCACCTTGCGAGCCACGCCGAACTTCTCAGCGAGCGACGACTCTCCCGGCAGGGACTCCCCTGGGAGGTAGCGGCCTGCACGGATTTGGGAGGTGATCTCCTCGGCGATCGTCTGGCCCTTCGTAGGTTCCCGCCGCACGGGGATACCCTGCGGCCCGACGAATCTGCCGAGCCGGCCTCGTGAGTGGATCAGCCCTTCCTCACGCAACTCACGCAGCGCCGCCCGGATCGCTGGCGACGACAGGTTGTACGTGGCCATCAGCTCCGGCTCCTTGGGAAGCTGGTCACCCTCCTTCAGCCGCCCCTCCGCGATGCCGTCGCGAATGTCCTTCAGCATGCGGGCGGTGGAGGACATGGGGGGCTGCTGCTGTCCGGGCCTGGCGACGAAGCTTCCGCTGCCGTGGACGGTGACGATCAGTCCCTGCTGCCGCAGACGGTCTAGGCCCGAGCGGACGGCCGCACGGCCAACGCCGTACTCCGCTTGAAGCTCGGGCTCGGCTGGAAGCTGGTCTCCGTGCTTGAGCCGGCCCGCCTCGATGTCGGCCAGCACGCCGGCGGCGACTCGCTCGCCGGGGGTCGGGTTCTGGACTTCTGGGCCGTCTAGGGATGCAGTCACGCGACCACGGTACCCGCCGCCCCGACAACTCGTACACCTATCGGGACCGCGATGCCCGGCGAGGCTGTGAAGTGGCCGCGCCGTACGAAGACGACGAAGGCCCTGAGCCCCGGAGGGGGTTCAGGGCCTTCGCGTGTGAGAAACGGCCAACGGCCGTGATGAGCAGGCTAGCCGATCGTCCTCGCGTTCGGTCGGCGCCGGGACATGACGGGGGCCTCGTCCACCTCGATGGTGAACACGGCCAGATAGCCGCCGTCGCTCTCGTCTACGAGCACCGCCGTGTAGTCGAGGCCGCACGGCTGGCACCGCACCGCGAACTCCAGCAACGGGTCCGCCTTCAGGTGCGCCCAGCGCGAGCAGCACGGCATCTCCGACCACACCGTTCCGCCGCGGGCCAGCGCGGTGTACCGCCGTACGATGACGCCCTCGACGAGTTCCCGGCTCGCCATGGTATGTGTGGGACCGAACACGGTCGCCCTAGGCCGCTCCTCGGGCATCCTCTTGAGGACGATGTCGTACCCGTAGCCGAAGATCACATCTTCCATCTGGCCAACGAGCTGCTCGGCGTGCTCAGGCTCAAGCGCAAGCTGCCCGGGGTCGGTCAGCAGCTCGATCAGCTTGGCTCGGTACAGCCTCACTGCTGCTCCGGCTGGTAGGCGGTCTCGTCACGAATCGGCGACTTCCACGCGTCCACGTCGATCGTGTCCAGCTCGAAGAGGATGACGGACAGCTTCTGCTCCCATTCCTGGACGCGGGCCCGCTGGGAGTTCGGGGACGGGATAAGCGGACGGGCCGCTCAGTTGGCCGCGCAGCATGTCGAGGGCGGTCGCGACGCGGGAACGGCAGGTCTTGATCTCCGTGCCGGCGTGGGTCATTGCGGTCCACGGGCGGCGCCGCTGGTGGAAGGCGCTCTGGTCCTCGTCGGGCTGCTGCTGCTCGGGCAGCAGGTTGCGGGTCTTGTCAGGCATGGGTGTCTCCCTGCAGATACGTGATGAGGCGGTTGGCCCATTCCTTCGGGATCTGGGCGCGGGATTCGGCTAGTAGTCGGGTCTGATCCACCCGAGTCGGCGCGATCTGCTCCGACAGGAACACGGACCGCTCGCGGATCTCCATCAGCCGGTCCAGGGCCGGGTCCCACCGGCCACCCTCGACCGTCGTGAGGAAACGCCCCAGCGTCTCGACTAGGACGGCCAGGTGCTTGGCGGCTGTCGCCTGGCGGTTCGCTGTGCTCATCGGCAGCAGTCGCTTTCCTCACAGCCGTACCGCTCGCATCGCTGGTGCTGGCAGTCGTGGCCGTGGAGGCAGGTGGGCGGGTCGGCTACGGCGGTCGGGGCCGGTGCCGGTTCCCGGGGCTGGGCCGCGGCCTCTTGCGGCGCCTCGGACGGTTCGGCGGCCACGGGAGTGGGTGCGTCGGCCGGAGCTACGTTCGCGCGCAGACGCAGCATCGCGTGCCCGACCGCGCCCACCGGGCCCCGGTGCTGGCCGCCTGCCCGGATGTACCCCTCGGCGGCGGCCCGCATGAAGTCGTAGCGCAGTTGCCGTTGGCGTCGACGAACTCCTCGTCGGGCTTGTCGGGCATGTACGCGGCCATCTTCTCGACGATGGTGTCGGCCGTGAGCTCGTTCACGGCTTCCTGGTAGTGCATAGGCAGTCGGGGATTCATCATGTTTCTTCCTGGGTGAGGGCCGCGGCCAGGGAGCGCTTCAGCTTCTCGGCCTGGTCGAGGGTCATTTCGGTGAGGCTGCCG
Source organism: Nonomuraea diastatica (assembly GCF_004349015.1). Lineage (NCBI taxonomy): Bacteria > Bacillati > Actinomycetota > Actinomycetes > Streptosporangiales > Streptosporangiaceae > Nonomuraea > Nonomuraea diastatica. Next base: position 13,792 of record NZ_SMKP01000220.1, on the reverse strand, counting down.
TCGAGGGTCCGGCCGCCGGGCAGCGGATCGATGTAAATCGTGTCGCCGTCGTCGTGTCGTGATACAGCGACGGGGCTTCCTGCGACGGTGTACTCGTAGGGGTCGCCGTGGAACGCTTGCATGCGCATGTCCGTTTCCTGTCAGCGGATGTCGCCGCCTGATAGGCGGATCTGCTTCTCCTCTTCAGTGGTGAGGAGGTGGGCGGGCAGCGTTGCGACGTCTTCTTGGGCGGCGCGGTAAATGCGGTGCCAGCCGTCGATGGTGAGGTAGCCAGCGAAGGGGTCGTCGGGCTTCTTGGGGTCGTGCACGGCGACGACCAGGACCGGCTTGTTGAGGTCCACGGTGGCGGCGTGAGCTTGGTTGATGACGATCAGGGGCAGCCACCTGGTTGCGTCCGCGACTCCGATGGTGGCGTTGGGTTCGCGGCCTTCGACGAGGGCGAGGGCCGCGATGATGTCCCAGCGGTAGGCCAGCATGCTGAAGATTTCGCGGCATGGCTGGTCTGTGGCGGTGTTACTCATTTCGTCCTTTCGATTGCGGTTCCGCTGGCGTTTTCTGCTGTGTGCCTGTGCGGTGCTGTGGTGGTCGGAGGGGACTTTCAGGCTCTCTTGATGCTAGCGGACTAGCGGATGCCTTTATACCTATAGGAGACAGGGCTGAGCCTTTGCAAATCGGACAAATTGGACATGGTGGATTGCGTTAGTGGGACGGCGGCACAATACGCTGGGGCACAGCAACCAGCCCGCCCCGCCGCCACCACTGGAGCGCGTACCCATGCCTCGCAAGCAGCCCGATCCACAGTCGGTCTCATTCGTCGAGCCCGGCAGTTCGCCAGCGGCAGCGCAGGCAGGACACGCTGAGAGACGACTCCGCGTCCGCGAAGTTCAGTGGACCAACTTGCACAGCACGACCGCACGCCTCGACCAGGACACGGACGACCGCCTTACTGCCGCCGTCGACCACACTGGCAAGGGCGTCCAAGACATCTGGGAAGCGGCGATCAACTTTCTTGCCGACCAGCACGGAATCCGCAAGGAGATGCCCGCTGGTGCCGACCTGACGTTGCCGCGCCCCATTGAAAATCGCACTTTCGACGAAGACACCGTGAAGGCGACAGTGCGCCTCACAAGGAACACGAGGGCACGGCTCGCCGCCGCGGCGTCGCGGCTCGGCCTGGGTGGCAGTGAAGCCGTCGTCGAGGCGCTCAACGCCTGGTTCGATCAACAGAGCGTGCCGGGCGAGCACACCGCCCCGGAACGTCCACCCACAAGGCACTTCACCAAAGTGCTGATCAAAGACGCGACGAGCGAGCGACTGGGACGCGAGTCGAAGCGCCTCAAGAGAACCGCCCAAAGCGTGGTGGAGGAATCGATCAACAGATACGCCTCTCGACATGGGGTGCCAGAGACGATGCCTGCTGATTCCCCTGTGGCTCTGCCGAGAACGGGAAGGGCAAACGCACACGGCGGGACGACCTCCGCGACTGCGAGGCTCACGACGAACACGAGGGCTCGCTTGGTATCGGTGTGTGCGCAGCAGTCTCGGACGGCCAGCGAAGTGATCGATGAGGCGCTCAGCGACTGCCTTGATCATCTGGAGACGTTGCCTCCGGCCTGAGCCGACAGTGTCTCGGATACGACGAGGGGCACGGGTCGTGATCGACGCGCGCCCCTCGCCACTCCCTGTTCGATCTACGGTGCCAGCTCTGCCACAGCGGCCTTGAAGCCGGTGCCGGCATCGAACTTCGGACGGAACTTGGCCTCGGCCCGAACCGTCTCTTCCGTGGACGGCACGCGCACGTCACGCGCCGCCGACAGGATCGGCTTGAACGTGCCGAACCCCTTGAACTGCACTTCGTTCCCAGCCGCCACCTCCGCCTTGATGTAGTCGAGCAGGGCGTTCAGGGTCGTGGTCGGCATGCTCAGAGCCGCAGCAACGTCGGCCTTCGTCCTCTTCGTCTTCTGCGTCATGTTGGTTCTCCCGTTCCTTCCATGCGTAAAGGATCAGCGTAGCCCATTTCGCCATAGGTACCGCTGGCAAAAGATGATGCTTAATCGAGTAGTGACGGCTGGTACGCCGTCGCCTGTCTCGCTCGCTTCGTCTTCGACGGCCATTCGTAAGGCGACGCCATGTCATAGCCGCCGCCCGGCGCCGCACAAGGGCGATGCATCCTGTCCTGGCCTCGAACTGTGATGATCGGCCCGCCCGACTGGAACCAGCCGGACGGGTAGACACGCGACACCTCTCCCAACCAGTCCGGGCGAGGCTTCCGCACCACGGCAGGCAGCGTCCGCCAGCCAGGAAAGGCGTGATCGTGGGCATCCTCGATCGCCGAGTTGATCGCTGCCCGGTCAGGGCCTTCCCAGTCGCAGCCGAGACACGCGCCGCGCTTGATGGATCGGCCTTCGGGGCCGTCGAGACGGCGGAACAACACGGTCACCTGGCAGCCTTCGGTTTCCTCGACGGCACCGTACCCTCCACCGAGATGGCCAGGCTGGTTGATCAGGATGCACCACACGCCCGCGGGCCTACCCGCCTTCTGCCACAAGCGGTGCCGGGCCGCCGCACCGCGAACCTCAGTCATACGCCCTCCCGGTCTCGGTAGTACATGACCGTCTGGTGCGTCACGCCGAACCGCTCGGCCAGTTCCGCCAGCGTTACCCCGCTGGCCAGCGCCAGCCTGGTCTGGGCCACACGCTCATCGGTGACGGGGTCTCGAGGTCGCCCGCCCTTGCTGGGATCGGGTGGTCCTGCGGCGGGCCGGCCCGCGCGCTTCCACCGGTCGGCGCAGGCTCTACACCAGCCGCGCTTCCTCACCTGGACAGCGCGTTCGCGGCAGCACGAGCACACCCCGCTCACGGGGACTCGTCCGTACACGCGAGTCGCCACCACCAAACTCCCTGTTCGGCCCTGTAGCCGCGAGCGTTGACGGTGCGATGCTCCGAGACGGCCAGGCCCTCCCGCGTCATGCGCTCCAGCGTGCACCTCAGCACGTTGTCGCGATTAAGCAGGACCCTGGACAGCTCTCCGTCGGTGAACCAAGAGTCGGGGTAGCGGCGCAGGTGCTCCAGCACGAGCGGCATCCACAGCGCGTAGTAGTCGGCCCTGCGAGGGCCTTCCAGGTGGGACCGGTATCGCTCAACCGTCCGGTCCGTGACACCGAGCCTCTTCGCGATCGACGAGACCGGTTCCTTTGCCGCCCACAACTCCCGAAATGTTTCGAACTTCGCCTTCTTAGCCTTCCGCATTTTCGGCAGCTCACCCGCCAGTGTCACGGCCGGACCTCCTCGATCATCGCGGCGGCCTTCACGTGCGCCTCCTTCCACGTCAGGCCCTCGGCCTCGACGAGCGCGCCGATCAGCTTGTGCCACTCGATCGCTGCCGTGTGGGCCGCCCAGACGGTCAGCTGGATCACGTTGAGCGGCATGACGAGCGACCAGAACCAGGTTTCGCCTTCCGCGCGGGCGGCGAGGTGGCCGAGAAAGGAGTGGCGGCACACGGTGAGCGAGCGCCCGCACGGCGGGCAGATCTTACTGTCGAGATAAGTCATGATCTTCTCCCTAGAACAGAACCTCCTGCCGAACGGATAGGTCGGGCTTGCGTTGTACGGGCCGCACGCTGCGGCCCGGCCCAGCCGTGGTCAGCAGGTAGGAGGAATCGGTGATGTCGCCGACCGGCGTATCGAGGTCGAAAAGCCGCTGGTCGGACCGCTCGACGACCCGCCGCCACGCGAGCACGTCGAGTAGGTTCTTGTCGGGCGCGTACCGCATGTAGGTGCCGTCCACGCTGTCGCAGCCGGTCCGGGCGGCGTAACCAGTACCGTCGCAGGCTGTTCACCCGACCCATGTGAACGAGCCGGCCGTGATCGGCCGCGGCCTGGGCGAACGCGGCGGCGACCGGCGACAGCTTGAACGGGGTGGTCCCGGCGATGAACAGGCAGTCGAACTCGTCGTACAGCTCGACCGGGTCGCGGTCCACGTCGGCGTAGTCCTGCAAGGCGAACCCGGCCGGAAAGCCGAGGTCGCGGATGCGGCGCAGCATGTCGCGCGACCGGGCCCACGTGCGTGGGTGGTGGCCAGGCACATCGGGGGCGACCGCGAACAGACACCATTCGCGCAGGTGGCGGAGCTTGCGCAGCATGGCTAGGTAGGCGTCATCGCCGGGGTAGGTCCCGGCGAACGCGCCGTTGTCGATGCAGAACTGCCAGCCCTCTTCGATCACGTTGCCCTGGGCTGGGCTGGTGATCGCGCCGAGCCGGCCCGCGCGGATGTGCGCGCGGATCGACTCGGTCGAGGGCGGCGTCATGTGAAGCGGCGCCCACATGATCATTCCTAGACGGGAGCCGGTTCAGCCCGGCCCGCCCGATCGAGGATGTGCTGGGCAGCTGCGGACGGGTACTCGAAACACCAGCAGCGATCCGGGTCGTCGTCGTTCACTCGGCCGCCGCACTCTTCGTGCTTGCCGTCGCTTTCCCGCACCTGCTGCCGCCATGTGTCAGCGGCGTCCTCCAGCCAGTTCGCGAGCGGCTCGGCCAGGCCGGAGTCCACGAGCATCATCCAGCGGGCGTCGGCGAAGCACTGGTAGGCGATGGCCACCGCACCCTTCGGCCCATCCAGGTGATTGCCGCTGGCCTTCCACGGAACCGGGCTCGTGCCGGCGGCGACCTCTCGCAGGATCTTCGCCGCTGCCTGCATCTTCTCTCTGCTCATGACGCCGCCCCGATCAGGGCAGCGGCGGCCAGCTCGACCGCGACCGCCTTGGCCTGGCCGCGCGTCAGCTTCAGGGGCAGCCGCCTGCGGGGCCGCTTCGTGCTGAGCACGTACACGGTGTTGGTGGCGGCGCGGTAGCGGGAGGTGCCGCCGTTCAGTCGACCGAACTTCAAGGCCGTGTTCAGCTCGTGCACCACGGCGCACGCGTTGGGCGCGTGGAAGCGCCACTTGTCCAGCCCGGGTACGGGGATGGTGCCGTTGTCTCCGACGAGCCAGATGCGGCCATCGTGGTCGTGGTCGTGCTCGTAGGAGTTGACGGTGCTCACTGGTCTTTCTCTCCTTGCTGGGATGGGATGCCCGCCCCAGGCCGGGGCGGGCATGATCGTATGCGGTACCGCTGGCGTAATGTGATCCTTGGCTAGGACTTCCGGGCGACCAGGAGCCATGACGGCGCGGCAGACTCGGGAATGCCCAGCGCGTCGAGTGCGGCCCTCAGCGCCGCAGTGCAGTCGTCCTCGCACTCGACGAACTCTCGGAGGTCCATACGCTCAGCCGCGTTCCGGTCAGACGCGATGGTGCGGTGCGTGGCCAGTATCCATCCCTCACGGTGCTCGCTGCCGTACCAAACCAGGTGAACGCCCCACAGGTCTTCAGCCAGGTCGCCGTCTTCGCCGTCACGGATCGGGCGTTCGCCCTTGAGCGTGACGAGGTGGGCTGCGGCCTGTTCGCCGAAGTAGAGCTCGTCGGGGTCGGACGGGTTGAACCAGTCCACGGCCGGGTGGCCGTGGCGAGTGGGGAACTTCCAGCCGAGGGGTTCGGCGGGTCCGCCGAGGTCGTATCCGAAGACGACCATTCCGGTGCGTTCATGGTGGACTCTTCTTTCTGCCAGCGGTATTACTGGCGTTAGGCGACGAGGGTGTAGTCGTGGGCGAACCGGTCGAACTCCGTACCGACGATCGCTTCGATGACGGCGCAGGCGAGGATCTCTGCCATGGGCGGCGGCACGGCGTTCCCGATGAGCCGGACCTTGTGCCGCTGGCTGTTGGCGACGAACTTGTAGTCGTCGGGGAAGCTCTGCGCCCTGCGCAGCTCGTGCAGTTTAAGCATCCGGAACAGGATCGGCGACACGTCGATCATGTCCGGGGTGATCTCGCCACTGGTGGCGATCAACGCCCACCGGTCGCGGGTCGGCAGGGTGCCCACCGGTTCGCTTGTCGGCGTGGTTCCGCCGTTGCCGTAGTAGGCCATGAGAAGGGATCTCAACCCGTCCGGCACGCTGACCAGCGACTGGTGCCCCGTGGACGTGATGGTCCGCGCGGGCTCTCCCGCGCTGGTGCAGTGTTCCTTCCCATCACCCCTGCTGCCGTTGTTGCGCATCAGAAACGCGGGCGGCGCCCAGTCGGGGTGCACGCCGAGCCCGTGGTAGAAGCCGCTCGCGGTGACGCAGTGCGCGGGGTCCTCGAACGCGGGCCTCGACTTCAGGGCGTCGCCGCCGCCGCGCATCGGGAACACGAGCGGCTCCATGTCCGGCTTGGACACGAGCGCGTGGTTGGAGCCGTCCGCGACCAGCGTTGCCGTGGGGTCCGTGGACGGGTCGAACGGCCGCACTCGGTCGGATCGGAACAGGCTGAGGAACGAGTCCGGAGGGAAAGCAACGGCGTCTTCCAGGCGGGTCGTGCTGGTCCGCTTGGGGTCGCTGGCTGGCCGCGCCATCTTGCCTTCGCGGCCTTCGCATGGGACGACGAGGGCCTGCGACTCCCGCGTGGTCAACGTCCGCGCCGGGTCGATCACGCTCGTTGGGTCGTCGTTCCAGGTGCCGCCCGCGGGCGACAGGAACGGCGTGATCCAGTGCTTCATCACACCAGCGCGGACGCGGTCGAGCGTCTTCGGTGCCATGCCCTCTGGCTTGGCCTTCGTCTTCTTGCGGCTGCCGATAGGCGTGCCGAGGTCGGTCCAGTCGATCGTTGCCGCCGCGCAGCGCGGGAGGCTTCACCTCTTGGTTGCCGCACGAGGGCTGCGGACACACGTACAGGTATTGGCCGTGCTTGCCGTAGGCACCCATGTCCTGCCCGGGTGTCTTCCACGCCTGCCGGGCCTGGATCCACCCCTGGTGCTTGAGGCACCAGGCGAAGGGGTCGAACCACTTGGGGTAGTTCGGGACGCGGCCCACCGACTCGTGGACGGCCGACACCATCAGTCGGTCTCGCGACTGCGGAGTGAGCTGGGTGGTACGTCCTTGGGCGTGCATGGCGTTGAGCGCGTGCACCTGGATGATGTAGCCGAGCTTCCGCAGCTCCCTGATCCAGCGGTCCCAGTGAACCCACAAGCATGCTTGGATCACGTTTTCCACGCCGAAGCCGAGCACCGGCCGCCCATAGCGTTCCTGGCAGTACCGCAGGTACGTGACGACCTTCTCCATCAGCGCCCGGCTGCGGACCCCGGCTTTCTCGTCCTCGGTCATGTCGTCGAGGTCCCACAACGCCATTTGGTTCTCTTTGTCGAACCACCGCTTGTCGCCACGGGCTGTGGAGAAGCGAGGGCAGGCGGGCGAGGCCCAGAAGAACGTGGAGTACGGGAACTTCTCCACCGCGTCCGGCTTCTGTACGTCGCCGAGCCAGAACTGCACGTCGGGGTGGTTCTCCATGTACGTCCACTGGGCAGGCTCGAAGTGGTTCGCGCCGAAGATCAGCTCTGTGCCGGGGACGCGCTTGATGCCGTCGCCGGAGCCTCCTACTCCTGCGAACATCTCGGCGACGGTGACGGTGTCGATGCCCTTGTGCCGGATCAGCGTGCCCCCGATGCCTCCGACGTGGACCGCTCGAAGGCCGTGGCGGCGCGGGTCTGTGCGACGGCCTTGGCCAGCTCGCCGAGCGCGCTGGTTGGGATCTGCGCCGGCGCGGGGGCCGGGATGTAGACGGTCTCTCCGGTGGCGGAGGTCATCGCCATGAAGTAGACAGGGGGTGCCCAGTACGCCCTCCAGCGCCATTCGGCGACGGGGTTCTCGATGACGTGCGGCTTGTGGGGCATCTTCACCGCGTCGATTGCCTCGACGATGGCCATCGCGGTGTGGTTCGCCGTCTCGCGGGCTGGCAAGGGCAGCATGGGCGGCAAACCTTCCCAGCTCAGTAGTGAGCCGAACATGGTTTCTCCGTAGGTAGTAAAGGGAAATGGCCCTGCCTCGGGCGAGGCAGGGCCGTACGATTGACCAGCGGCGCAAGCCCGACAGCGTCGGGCTCTCGCTGCTACTCCTCGGGCGCGGGGATGACCACGAGGACGGTGCGGACGTCCGTGCCGGAGATGGCGAACGCGTTGTCGGGCAGCGGCGTGATGTGACCGCCGCGCTTCCACACCAGGTCGCTGAACGCGAGGGTGTGCTTGTTCTGGCGGTGGGTCACGCCAGAACTCATCACCGCGACCAGCAGTCCGTCCGGCTTCAGGAACCGCAGCGCGTGCGTGACGTGCTGCTTGTCTTGGCCCTTGGAGAAGGGCGGATTCATCAGCACCCGATCGAACTTCGTCGGGTACTGGTCGGGCGTCACCTCTAGGAAGTCGCCCGTCGTCAGTCCGACGATCCCCGCCACGTCGAGGTCGAGCAGGTTCTGCGACAGCACCGGGTACCGTTCGACGCAGTGAACTTCACAGCCCTCGGCCGCGGCTGCCTTGGCCAGCGCGCCGTTCCCCGCAGAGGGCTCCAGCACGAGCATGCCCGACTCCAGCTCGGCCGCATCCAGCACCCGTTCGACCACGGCGGGCGGCGAGAAGAACGCGTCTGAGTCGCGCGGCACCTCCAGGATGGACGCCGCGATCTTCGCCGTGAGCTCGTCCACGTCCACCTTGGCAACCTGGATCTTGCGCGGCGCGGGCGTCGGGCTTGGGTGCGGAGCTGTCACGGGGCCAGCGGACGGAGGCTCGGTTACCGGGACGCTCATGTCCTCGTGCGGGCATTCCACTGACAGGATCTTGGAGAACTCGACCTTGTCCGGCCACGAGTATTCGGACTGCACGGCGATGGTCTTCTTGTTGACCTTCAGCACCGGCCGCTTCCGTCCGCGCACCCAGTACTCGACCAGGTCACCGACGTGTACGTTGTCCGGCCCCCACTCGATCCAGCCCGCGGCCTTCGCGGCCTCGAGTTGTGCCCGGTCGTACTCCAGTTGCTTTTCGAGCTGGGCGCGGCGGGCGAGCAGCCGTTCGCGGTGGTCCCCGGACGCGGGCTCGTGCTTGTCGATGAAAAGTGGGTTGCCGTGGTGGTCGAGGTGGCGGCGGGTGTAGCCAGCCAGGTCCCGGTCTATCCGCTTGATCTCGTTGATGGCACTGTCGATCCTGCGTTTCGTCACGCTGGGCTTCGCCGAGTAGCGCATGTTCGCCCCGACCGCCGAGGCGCGGCCCGCGATCTCCTGCGCTGCCTTGTCCTCCCGGACGGACTTGCTCATCGCGGCGTGCATCCGCTTCTGGTCGACCTCGTACCTCCGCTGGGAGTGGTGGCCAAGGATCTTGGGCTGGCCACCCGCGAACCGCTCGCTGATCTGGTCTGCCCGGTCATGCGCGGCTGCCGCAGCGCTGGCGTGCCGGTTAGCCTTGGTTTCCAGCGCATCGCGGCGGTCTTCGAGCCGTTCGGCCTTGTCTTCCAGGACCTTGGCGCGGTCGCGCGGGGTGTCGTCGATCTCGACCTCGACCTCGAAGCCGGCCGCGCGCAGCGCCTTCGCCGCAGCGTTGATAGCCCACCGGTCGGCGACCTGGTCACGCGAGTGCCGTAGCCCGATGCACGGCAGCCCTTGCCTGGCCATCGACGGGAAGTAGCGGAAGTTGCCGTTCTCCCACTTTCTGACGATCTCGAAGACGCCGTCACCCTTGGAAGTGCCGTGGATGAGCGTGCCGTCCTCATGGGTGTGCCTGATCGTGATCAATGCGCTCCTTTCCGAGCATGGGTAAGTGAGGGGCGGCGGTGACCGCCGCCCCTGTGATGGCGTGCGCTTGGGCTAAGGGCGCTGGAAGGTGTAGCCGGGCGGCAGGGACACCGTCCGGCCGCAGTCGGAGCACGCGAATCCCTCGCACTCGGCGTCGTCCTCGCCGACAGAGGCGCTGATCACGTGCTCCTCGGCGATGTAGACGGGGATCTCGCCTCCGTCTGCGGTGGTCGCCACGATCGAGTCGCCGCCGCAGCCGCTGTAGGGGCAGGCCAGGCTCATGCGGAGAAGCAAGGTCGGCAGATCGGGGCGGCTGGACATCGTGTCCGGGTGCGCTGTGCGTGTGTCACTCATCGCCCTCGGCCCCGTCTTCGTCGCCTGCGCCACCGTCCTCGCAGAAGCCGATGTCGTCCTTGAGCACCTGGTCGAGGAGTTCGAGCACCTCGTCACGGGTCGGCGCCGTACCGCGCACCGGCTCATAGACGAGGCAGGAGTCGGGGCAGCGCAGGCCGGGGTGGGTGCCGCAGTGGTTGCACGGCCGGTTCTTCGGCGTGGTGTCGCGGACGTCGAACACCCGCTCGCTGGTGAAGCCGTTCCACGCGCCAGCGTCGATCTCCTCGGTCTCGCCGGTCTCGGGGTTGTCGAACTCTTCGACCTTGTTGCCTCCGCGTCGGCGGGCGATGACCCGCATCGGCTCGGCGGTCTTCACGACCGCGCGGTCCTCCTTCGCCCAGAAGAATGCCGAGTGAACGCGGGTGGCGGCCGGGTTCTGGGCGAGCATGGCGAGCGCGTTGCGCAGCGTGCGGTGCCCCTGCACCCGGGCCGCGTACTCCCGGAACGCGTCGATCAGGTCCGGCCGCTCGGACAGCGCCCGGGCGGCCGTGACGACGGCGTCATTGGCGATCTGCTTGTCCTGGTACTTACGGGCGCGCCACGCCTGCTTGTCCTCCTCGCTCCAGCGGGCGCGGGGGCGAGTGCGGCGGCGTTTGGTGGTCGTCACGACTGAATAACCTTCCTTCGAATGCGGTACCGCTGGCGATTTGAGATGCTTGTGGTACCGCGTGGTTGTGGTGGTGGTAGGGGGTTAGTCGAAGAGGATGACCGGCTGAAGCTCTGCATCCCGGCAGGGTTGTGCGGATGTGGCGTACGGGGTGAAGGTCTCCCCGTCCGCGTAGGCGACGACGAGTTTGACCGGGCAAGCCCGGCTCGTCTGCGCGGTCGGCGTTTCGACGTACATGTCGGCGACGGTCCCGTACCTAGGGCCGACCTTCACCGGGTCACCGATGCGGAACATCGACATCTGCTCGCCGTGACCGCGCACGTGGGTGGTGATCGCGCGCCGGTCGAGGTGGCGCCACTCGGGCGATCCGGGCTTGCGGATGAGCGCCCTTGTCGGCGCGGAGCCGTTGAACTCGACGCGGATCATCCAGTCGGCGCGGGTCATGACGAGCGCCTGGCCGTCCTGCGTGACCTGCCAGTGCGCGATGTAGGCGCGGGCCTTTAACGTGTGCGGGTTCATCCCCGCTCCTTCCTGCTGATCTTCACGGCGGGCTGTGGTTCCCAGCCGTGCGAGCCCTTCCAGCGCGACACATACAGCACGCCGAACCACCGGGCTCCAGGCTGGTCCAGGACGAGCTCCCACGACGCGCCGTACGCAGCGTCGGGCACCTTGACGGTGAACCCGGCCCCCTCCAAGCGGTTGATGATCTGACTGGCCACACGGTTGGGCTGGAACGTGGTCATGTGATGCTCCCGTCGAGCAGGTTGGGCGTGTAGCCGGGGATCAGCTCGGCGTCCTCGTCGCACAACCGGTATCGGTGCCCGTCGATGACTACTGCGGCGGCCACGAACGGGACGTTGCATCCGGCCGCCATGCACGGCCCATCTTCGTCCGCGCGCAGCCGATCCCAGGCGATGCCCTCGGCCAGCCCGGTCACAGGCCCGGGTCTGCGTCGGAGATCCCGTCGTCGAACCATTCGCTCGGGTCCTGCATGAGCACGCAATCGGGCTCGCAGTCCTGATTCGCGGTGGCGCCGCACTTGGGGCACGGCTCGCTGGTGGAGTACAGGTTCACAGGACTCCGGCCTCTTCGAGCCGGGCGTAGGAGGAGTTCCGGTCGTCGGTGAACCACTGCCGGGGCGCGGCCTTACGGCAGAACTTGCACCTGTAGCGGGGCGGCATGGCGACCGGGGTTTCCTTCACGACCATCACGATGCCGTGCAGGCAGATCCCCATCTCGTCGCAGGCGGCGTACAGGGCGTCCCCCGCGGCGTCCATGGCGGCCTGTTCCAGGTCGGCGTCCATTCTGGCGGTCGCGATGGCTTCGGCTTCGGCGCCGAAGTCGTCGTCGAACATGTCGGTCTCGCTCTCTTCGATGTGCTGGGATCGGTGCGTTAAGGTGGGAGGACCAACCGCCCGACTTCGTGCGTTTGGTTGGTTTTTTCGTCCGCGTTGTGGTGGCGCGGGGGTTTGATGCGGTGGCCGGACCTGTCTTCAGGTCCGGCCACTGGCGTTACGGGGTCAGCCGGCGTTGACGGATACGGAGTAGTCGTTGATCCGCTCGACCCATACGCCGGTCGGCAGCGCGGCCTCGGGGAACTCGATGCCGTCGGCGTTGATCCCGCCGTACGGGAACGTGTAGGTCCACTCGACGCCAGGCCAGATGATGACCCACTGCCTCTCGGGGTCGTCCCACTCCGGCAGTAGTTGCGGGCCGTGCTGCGAGTCGGGGTTGATGCCAAGCTGTGCGCAGGCGGCCACGCGGACCTGCTGGGCCGTCTCCAGCGTCACGACTTGTGCCTGTATCAGCCGCATCGTCTCCTGCAGCGTCGCGTTCGGGTCGAGCGTCACGGCCGTGACCGCTTCTTCGGCCCGTCTCGGTTCCCAGCCCTGCGTGCGCAGCAGTTCGAGGAGTGCCGCGCGGAGGTGGCCGAACACGCCGGGATCGCGTGCGACGACCTGAGCGGTACATCCGTTCGCGGCGTGAAGGAGCCGGACGAGCTGCTCGCCGACCTGCACGGGTGTGGCGCTGTTCTAGGTGGTATCGATGATGGTCGGCGTGGTGGTGGCCATCGGGGGTCGCCTCTCTCTGTCAACAGGAACGCCCCGCCCGATCACAGGCAGGGCGGCGCTTGCGTTACCGCTGGCAAAAGCTGCTACTTTGGCATGGTGACGGCGAGGTGGTCGAGCAGGGCCTTGATCTGGTCGTCGCCGAGCGAGTCGAACGCCTTCTCACCCTGCCGCTGAGTCGCCTCGCCGGTGTAGCCCTTGATGAATCCGAGCGCGTTGGCCATGACCTGCCGGTGCGCGAAGGCGACTTCCGAGTAGCGGAGCATGCGGTCGGGGTTGACCCGCAGGGCCGGGTCGGTGTCGTGCGGCCAGATGCGCTGGGCCGCCAGCTCGGTGATGAAGCTTCCGACTCGGGTTCGGGCGGTGGCGGTGCCGTTGCTCTCGGCCTTGGCGTACAGGCTGCCGGAGAACAGGTTCTCGTCAGCGGTCAGAACTGCGGTGTGGGCCAGCATTTCCCAGTCCCACAGCGTGCCGTACTGGTCCTTATCGAGCTTCTGGAACGCCGCGCCGATCATGTCGGCGATGTCCTCGCGCACCACGTGGAATGGGATCAGCGAGTGATGGCCGATGAGCAAATCCACGGTGGCCAGCCAGGCGACGGCGTCGATGACGTCCTGGTCGGTGGTGCCGTGGGCCTCCTTCGCGTGCGTGGCGATCTCGTCGTGAGTCAGGTCGCCATCGAGCGGGTGGCGCTGACGTCTCGCTTCATGGCGATCATGCCGGTCTCCGTGGTGGTTGTGGGAGTGGTTGCGGTACCGCTGGCATTGTCAGGGAGCTGCTTGGTGGTGCGCTCGACCATGGCGGACAGCAACTGGGTGGCGTCCTTGCTGGTGAGCTGGTCGAAGGTGAGGCCGTCCCAGAAGTTGCCGTAGTGGTCGGCGAAGTGGGCGGCGACGTAGTTGGTGGCGAAGGTGCGCCATACCCAGAGCATTTCGTGGAGGACCGCGTCCCACCGCAGGTGGTGAGTGGTGGCGCCGTGGAGGTGAGCCGTGAAGCTGTAGGCGATGGCGTCTATGGCGTTGGTGACGGTGCCGCCCTTTGCGGAGAGGGCCCAGGAGGCGATGTCGGCGGGGAGGGGGATGCCGCCGACCGGGATCGGCTCATAGG
>NZ_SMKP01000219.1:0-16503 GCF_004349015.1 Nonomuraea diastatica | reverse complement strand
CCGCACGGCCAAGCCCACCACCGCCCCGAAGAAGCGCACGCCCACGGCGTCGCCCGAGCGCACGACGGCGCGGCCGACGCCGTCCCGCACCCGTACCACCAAGAAGCCGGTCACGAACGCCACGGCGAGCATTCTCGCGATCGAGCTGATGGGCGGCCCCGGCCAGTCCGGGTCGGGAGGCTGCTACATGCCTCCGGTGCACTTCCAGACCCGTGTGGAGTCGACCAGGCGCGGGGTGTGGGTCTCCTACGCGTGGCTGGTGGACGGCAAGACCAAGGAGAGCGGCAGGTCCTGGGTGCCCGAGGACGACTACACCGCGTTCGTGACCGCCCAGCAGCACATGCTGCCCGCGGGCCGCCACACCGTGACCCTGAAGGTCACCTCGCCCTCATCGGCGCGGAAGAGCATCTCGTTCAGTGTCTGCGCGCTGGAAACCTGGTGACGCCGGAGGCCATCGGCCCGTACCGGGTCGTCAGGCAGCTCGGTGAGGGCGGCCAGGGCGTGGTCTACCTCGGCACGGCCCCCGACGGGACGCAGGTCGCCATCAAGGTGCTGCGGGAGGGCGTGCCGGGCGACGGCCGCTTCGCCAAGGAGATCGCGGCGGCGCGGCGGGTGGAGCCGTTCTGCATCGCGCAGGTGCTGGACGCCTCGCTGGGCGCGCGGCCGTACATCGTGACCGAGTACGTCGAAGGTCCCTCGCTCCAGCGGGCCGGCCTCCACACGGGAGCCGACCTGCAGCGGCTGGCGGTCGCCACGGCCACCGCGCTGGCCGCCATCCACCGCGCCGGCGTCGTGCACCGCGACTTCAAACCGGCGAACGTCCTGCTCGGACGCGACGGCCCGCGCGTCATCGACTTCGGCATCGCCCGTGCCATGGACGCCGCGGTGACCCGTACCAGCAGCATCGTGGGGACACCCGCGTACATGGCGCCCGAGCAGTTCCTCGGCGCGGTCGCCGGGCCCGCCGCCGACGTGTTCGCCTGGGGATCGGTCATCGTGTACGCCGCCACGGGCGCGCCGCCGTTCGGCAACGACTCGCTGCCCGCGGTGCTCAGAAGGATCCAGTACGACGAGCCGAACCTCGGTGGCGTGCCCGAACCGCTGCGCTCGATCGTGTACGGCTGCCTGGCCAAGGACCCGGCCGCCCGGCCAGCCATGCAGGACGTGCTCTTCCAGCTCATCAGCGGCCGGCCCCAGGCCAGGGCGTCCGCCCCGGTCGCGCCGCCTCCGGTGGGAGGACACGGGTGGCCGTCGCCGGAGAGTCCGCACGGCCGGACCGGTCCCACCCACCCGGTGTCCCGTAACCGGCTTGGCATCGCCCTGATCGCCGGCGCGACCGCGCTGGTCGTGACGGGCGGGCTGGCGGCCGCCTGGGTCTGGCTTCCCACGCCACCCGGCGACGCCGGCGCCACCACCGCCACCGTCGCCGCGCCCTCCTCCCCCACCGGCTCGCGTACGGTCGCGGGGAAGAATCAGTCGCCCATGCCGCTGGACCCGACGGCCGGCCGGCGCCCCGGCAGGAAGACCCCGAAACCCACCAGGACCAGGACGAGGACCACGCCGAAACCCACGGGGACCACGTCCAAGCCGTCCGCCCGGCCCACCACCGCCGCACCCACCAGGACGAGAAAGGCGGGCGGGGTGACGTCGGTGTCGTTCGACTACGAGGGCATCCGGATGGGAGGCTGCTGGCGCTACGACATGAACATCTGGGCGAAGGTGTCGGCCACCGGCTCCTACAGTTACCGGTGGTTGCTCAACGGCCAGAGCCAGGGCGCGAAGGTGGGCAACGCGTCGTCGAAGCCGCTTCTGCCGTCGATCGTGTGGAAGAAGGAGGGCACGTACAACGTCGTCTTCGAGGTCTTCGAGCCGGCGCGCACCAGGAAGAGCGCCACGGTGAACATCTGCGATTTCGACGAGGGCTGGTAAGGCGGGCGCTGGCGTCAAAGGGCGGCGGAGGGGCAGGGTGGGCGTGTGATCGTTGCACCAGCGGAAGGCAGGCGTTCCCGATGCCCATGATTCCCCGCTTCCACCTGGCCGTGCCCGTCGACGACCTGGACGCGGCCCGCCACTTCTACGGCGAGCTCATCGGCTGTGCCCAGGGCCGCAGCTCCGGCACCTGGATCGACTGGAACCTGCACGGCCACCAGTTCGTCACGCACCTTGCGCCCGCGCGTACGGAGCGGGTGCACAACCCGGTGGACGGCCACGACGTGCCGGTCCCACACTTCGGGCTTATCCTGACAATTCCGGAATTTCACGAGCTGGCGGACCGGTTCCGCGCGGCGGGCACCGCCTTCGTCATCGAGCCGTACCTGCGGTTCGAGGGGCGGCCGGGCGAGCAGTGGACGATGTTCCTGCTCGACCCGGCCGGCAACGCCCTGGAGTTCAAGGCGTTCGCCGACGACACGCAGGTGTTCGCGGCCGGTTGAGCCCCGGGCCGAGCGGGCGCGGCCGGTTGAGCCCCGGGCCGAGCGGGCGGGCAGGTTGAGCCCCGGGCCGAGCGGGCGCGGCCGGTTGAGCGGCGGGCCGAGAGCCGCGTGGCCGGTCAGTCGCGGGCGGCGTTGCGCAGCGCGCGGTAGAGCAGGCGCGCGTCGCCCAGGTGGTGGCGGAGCAGCTTCTCCAGGCCGCCGATCGGCACCAGGTTCTGGGGTGCGCGGGGGTCCTTGTAGTCGATCCCGGCCAGGGGTGGCAGGGCCAGGGTCAGCGCGTCGGCGAGCCGCACCACCTGCGCGGAGTCGAGGTCGGCACCGGCCTCGCAGCGCGCCACGCCCGCCCACGGGGCGGTCGACCTGACGGGCAGGCGTACGTACCAGGCGTGCCGCCGCCAGCTCGTGCCCATGAGGAACACCGGCGTACGCTGCCCCGGAGCGAGCGCGGCGACCACCGCCGACTGCGGCGACGGCAGGTAGGCGGTGTGGTGGGTCTTGATGTAGCCGACCGTGCGCGGCAGGTGGGTGCGGCCCCGCAGCGGCCCGTCCACCAGCAGCAGGTCGTCGCTCTCCGACCGGTGCCGGACGGCGAGGTCGACCTCCAGCTGGGTGACCTGGCGTTGCAGCGCCAGCGACAGCTCCTCGAAGCTGGAGTCGGCGGCCTTGCCGGGGCGGTAGAGGGCGTGGCCGGTCTTCACCTCGGGAGTGTCCGGCGACGCGGAGATCAGCGTGCGGTTGACCTGGATCTCCGCCAGGTCGGCGCCGTCCTGGCCGCACCTGACGATCCCCGCGGCGTAGGAGGCGGCGATGCCGGGCACGGGCATCGGCGCGCCGGGGTCGTGCACCCACACGCGAGCGTCGATCCTGCGGACGCCGTCGGCGACCAGCAGGGTGCGCGGCGGGTCGGCGTCGGGCCCCGGCGTGACGGGTTTCCAGTCGGCGGCCGGGCGTTCGACGTCAAGCACCAGCTCGGCGCTGGTGGAGCCCAGCTCGGACAGGGCCTCGACGGCGAGGGCAGCGGCGTAGCCGGGATCCCACGGGTCGACGGTGAAACCGGTCACGTGGCCGCCTTCCGCACGTGGGAGCCCTTCGCGTCGCGCCTGACCTCGAAGCGTACCGGCACCCGCTCGGCCAGCGCGGGCACGTGGGTGACGACGCCGATCATGCGGTCCTGGACGGCGGCCAGGCGTTCGAGGGTGGTGGCCACCGTGTCGAGGGTGGCCGGGTCGAGCGTGCCGAAGCCCTCGTCGAGGAAGATCGAGTCGAGCCCTCTGGCGACCGCCCCGGACAGCGCCAGGGCCAGCGCGAGCGCGGCCTGGAAGGTCTCTCCGCCGGACAACGTGCGGGCGCTGCGCCGCATGCCCGCCTCACCGTAGTCGACGACCTCGATGTCGCCGGTCTTGTCGCTGAGCGTGAGCTCGTACTGGCCGTCGGACAACTCGCGGAGCGTCTCGGACGCCGACGCGACCAGGACCGCCAGGGCCTCGGCGCACAACCACCGTTCGAAGGCGTTGGCGCGCAGGCGCAGAGCCAGCTCGTGGGCGACCTTGGCCTCGTGCTCTTTCCTGGTGATCTGCGTTCCCAGGTCGGCGGCGCGGCTCCGGTCGTCCCTGACGCGGTCGAGCGCGCTCTCCACCCGCGCGGCGGCCCCGGCGACGGCCGCGCCGAGCTGGTCGGGCGAGGCGTCGCGCGGCGGGACGACGCCGTGCTCGGCCAGGCGTTCCGCCAGCCTGCGGCGCTCGCGCGCCAGGGTGTCGCCCGCCTGGGCGAGCTGCTCGTCGCAGACCGCCAGCGCCGCCTGGGCGGCCTGCGCGGCCCGGTCGCGCCAGCCGAGCAGGTCGGTCCAGGCCCGGTGCAGGTCGTCGCGGGTGAGCGGCGGCGGCGGGTCGTCGGGTCCGCCGGAGACGAGCAGCCGGTCGCGAGCGGACTCGAGGGTGCGCCAGGCGGACTCGGCCTGCCGCTCGATCCGGTCGGCCTCGGTGCGTGCGCGGTCGAGCCTGCCCCGGGCGGCGCGGAAGCCGTTGCGGGCCTGGGCCGCGACCTCCTCGGCCTTGGCGATCGCGGCCAGCCGTCCTTCGAGCTCGGCCCGGTCGCCGGGCTCGGGCAGCGCGGCGAGCTCGGACTCCAGCCGCTCGGCCTGCCCGGCCAGCATCGACGCCGACGCCTCGGCCCTGGCGTGGGCGGACCTGGCTCGCTCGGCCCGGTCGCGGGCTCCGGCGAGGGCGCGGTCGGCGCTGCGGATGTCGGCGGGCTGCTCGTGGCGGGGCAGCTCGGCGACCGGGTGCCGGCAGACCGGGCAGGGCTCGCCCACGGCCAGCCGGGGGGCGAGGTGGGCGGCGGCGTGGGCGTCGCGCAGGCGTTCGCGCTGGGTCTCCGCGGCGGCCAGCGCCTGCTCCGCGGTCTCCCGCTCGGCGGCCAGGCTCGGCAGCGGCTCCGCCGCGGCCACCGCCTCCGCGCGGGCGCGGGCGGCCTGCGCGGCGTGCCGTTCGCGGGCGTCCAGGGCGGCCAGCGCCGCCCGGGGCGCCCCGCGGTCGCCGAGCGCGGCCAGCGCTTCGTACGCCTCGTGGTCGTCGGCCTCCAGCGTCGCGACCTCGGCGGCCAGCGCCTCCACCGACTCGGCGGCGGCCCGCCGGGCCGAGGCCAGCGTCGGCACCGCGTCCGGCACCCGCAGCGACGCCAGCACCGACCGGCGTTCGGCCACGGCCGCGCGCTCCTGCTCGGCCCGGCGGATGTCGGCCTCGCGGGCCCGCAGCAGGTCGAGGTCGGCGCCGATGGTCTCGGCCAGCCGCCGCAACGCCGCCAGCCGGTCGGCCAGCTCCTGCTCGGCCTCCGCCGTGGCGTCCGACAACTTGCCGAGCTGGTCGCGGGCGAAGGCGGCGTCGCGTTTGGCCTGCTCCTCCTCCTGCACGGCCCGCTGCCTGATGAGCTCGTAGACGTCGGCGTCGAGCAGCTGCACCAGGAGGTCCTGGCGCTCGCGGGGCGCGGCGTGCAGGAACTCCGCGAAGCGGCCCTGCGGCAGCACCACGCACTGGGTGAAGAACCGGTATTCCAGCCCGGTCACCCGCTGCGCCTCCGGGGTGACGTTCTCGCCCTCGGCCAGAGGCTTGACCACCGCGTCGTAGGCCCGCTCCAGCGGCGAGGACGGATCGAGCTCGTCGATCCGCGCCTCCTTGGTCCGCACCGCGCCCTTGGTGTCGCGCACCATCGCCCTGACCACGCCGTAGCGCCGGCCGCCGCTCTCGAAGACCAGCGCCACCTTCCCGGAGGACACCGAGGGTGCCAGGGCGTGGGCGATGACGTTCTCCTTGCCCCAGCGCGGCACGGTGCCGTAGAGAGCGAAGCAGATCGCGTCGATGATCGTGCTCTTGCCCGCGCCGGTCGGGCCGACCAGCGCGAAATACTCGGTGTCGGAGAAGTCGACCGTCACCGGCTCGCGGAAGCTGCCGAAGTGGTCGAGCTGGAGCAGCAGCGGGCGCATCAGCTGGTCACCTCGTCGTGCAGCCGGTCGAACAGCGCGGCCACCTGGTCGTCGTGCCGCCCGGTGGCCGTGAGATATTCGCGGAACAACTCGCCGGCGCCGCGGTCGGCCGAGCCGGTCCTGCGTGCGGCCGGCACCGGTCTGAACCGTTCGTCCAGCATGACGTCGACGGCCCCGGGCAGCAGCTCGCGGACGTCGTCGGCCAGGCCCACGCGGGGTTTCTCCTCGACGATCACCTTGAGCCAGTCGTCGCCCTGTTCCAGGCCCTCCAACTGCTCCAGCGTGCCGCGCACCGTACGCAGCCTGCGAGCCGAGCCGAACGTCAGCTCCCGCACCACGGCCGGGCGGCCGGGCGAGACCTCCACCAGCAGCGCGCCGGGGGTGTTGCCCTCCTCGCCGAAGTCGACGGCGAGGGGCGAGCCGCTGTACCAGATCGGGCACGGCCCCGGGATCTGCTGGCGGCGATGCAGGTGGCCGAGGGCGGCGTACTGGGTGGACGGCGGGAAGGCGGTCGGCTCGAAGTAGTAGGAGAAGATCGACTGAGCCTGCCGCTCGCCGCCACCGAACGCACCGCCGGGCAGCGTGCCGTGCGTGGTGACCAGGTTGACGGTGTCGCCGTGGAAGCCGGCCGTCAGCGCGCCGATCAGCTCGGAGATGCGGGCGGCGTAGTCGCGGTTGTGCTCGGCGGCCGTGCCGGCCAGCACCTCGGCGGCGCGTACGACGTAGCGGTGCGACAGGAAGGGCAGCACGGCCAGCCGCACCGGCTCGCCCGAGCGGGCGGTGAAGGCCAGCGTGCCGCCCGCGTCGGGGCGGCGGAATGCGCCGATGACGTGCAGGCCCAGCTTGCCGAGCACCGGCCGGTAGACCTCCAGCAGCTGCGGGTTGTCGTGGTTGCCCGCCAGCACCACCACGTCGCGGCCGTCGCCGCGCAGGGCCATGAGCGCGTTCAGCACCAGCGCCTGCGCCTCGGGCGTGGGCGCGGAGGTGTCGAAGAGGTCGCCCGCCACGATGACGGCGTCCACGTCGTGGTCGCGGGCGGCGGCAACCAGCTCGCGCAGCACGGCGCGGTGCTCGTCGAGGCGGGAGCGGCCCTTGAGCACCTTGCCCACGTGCCAGTCCGCGGTGTGCAGAATCTTCACGTCATCACCTGTGATCAGAAGGGCGGGATGTCTTCTTCGACGCCGGGCAGGCCCTGGAACGGATCGCCTGAGGCCTTCGCGGCCGGGGCCGCCGCCTCCGCGGGCCGGGTCGCCCACGCGGGGAAGGGGAAGGCGACGGCCAGCGGCACCGGGATCTCCGGCTGGGCGACGAACATGGTGCCCGGCTTGGCGATGGTGGCGCGCTCGCGGACGGCCGGGGGCAGCCAGCCGTACTCCGACCTGGCGGCCTCGGCCGGGTCGAGGCGGCCCGCGACGCGTACGGCGCTGTTGGAGACGATGCGGCGCTCCACCTCGGAGGCCGTCTGCTGGGCGCCGATGAGGATCACGCCGAGCGAGCGGCCCCGCTCGGCCACGTCGAGCAGGATCTCCTTGATCGGCGAGTCGCCCTCGCGCGGCGCGTATTTGTTGAGCTCGTCGAGCACGACGAACAGCAGGGGCCTCGCGGTGCCCGACGACTCCTTGCGGTGGAACTCGCCGCGCAGCACCACGCCCACCACGAACCGCTGCGCCCGCTCCGGCAGGTTGTGCAGGTCGACGATCGAGACCTGGGCGTCGGAGGTGCTGACGGTGTGGTTGCGGTAGAACGGCAGGTCACCCCGGACGATCGGCGACAGCGGGCGCACCGCGCTGCGCAGCCGGCGCAGGAAGGCGTTGACGGTGCCGAGCGGGGTCTGCGCGCCGGTCCACTGCTGGCGCGTGCCCTCGTCCTGCAACTGTTCGGACAGCAGCTCGACCAGGTCGGCGAACGTGCGGGCGCCGGTGCCCTGCACCATGACGGCGCCGCCGTCGCCCACCGGCTCCGCCCACGCCTTCAGCCGGGCCGCGACCTGCCCCACCAGCAGCGAGTAGCCGGCCCGCTCGTCGTCGGCGTCGGCGAAGACGAACCGCAGCAGCTCCTCCTCGCAGAACTCGACCAGCGTCCAGTAGAAGGAGCTCACGCCCTGGGTGCGGGCCGAGACGTGGGGCACGCCGTTGGCGTCGCCGGGGCGTGGCGGGGCGAAGACGTGCACGCTGCCGAACGGCCGCGCGGGCAGCCCGAGCCGGGCGTAGACGGCGCGCGCGCCCTCGTCGAGCAGGAGGTTGTCGTGGTCGAGGAAGAGCAGGTCCTCCCCCTTGACGGAGAAGATCAGCGCCTTGGTGTTGGCCGACTCGGCGTCGAGGACCCCCGAGTTGAAGATCGAGTAGAGCAGGAACGTGGCGAAGGAGGTCTTGGTGGCCACGCCGGAGACACCGGAGATCGACACGTGGGCGCCGCGGGTGCCGTCGAGGAAGTCGAAGTTGGCGTACATCGGCCGGCCGTCGCGGCCCATCCCGATCGGGATGCGCCGGTCCATCACGTCGAAGTAGAGCGCCTGCTCGCGGTCGTCGGACCCGGCGAGATGGACCTTGGCGCCGGGCAGCGGCGGCACGAACACCTCGGGCTCGACCCTGGTCACCCGCACCTCGGCCACCTCGACCACGGCCGCGGGCAGCGCGCCGTCGGCGATGAGGAAGACGTCGGAGTCGTAGGCGGCGCCCTCGTGCCGGGCCTCGACGGTCGTCACCACGCCCGCGACCAGCACCGGGCCGTAGCCGGGCACGTCACGCCTGGTCACCACCACGTCGTCGAGCTGGACGACCTTGCCTGGTTCCAGGCCGACCCAGAACGACAGCGGCGAGGCCGCCTGGGTGCCGAGCACCCGCCCGACCGCGTCTCCCGCCGCAGGTGCGGCCTCCTCCACCGCCTGGCTCGCCCCGTTGACCGTCACGAATCCCTCCGCCCCCAATGATGCCCTTCCATGGGAGCGTAGTAGGGGTCGACCTGTGCGTCCCGCTCATCGGGCGTCCCGGCCGGAAACGGAAACGTAACGCGCCGACCGATACATCACACGTATGAACACACCCCTTTCACGGCGCACGTTGCTGGCCGGGGCGGGCGCAGGAGCCGTCGCCGCGGGGCTCGGCGTGCGGTCCGCCTGGAGCGACGCCCGGCGGCCCCACGACTCGGCGCCGCCGAACATCCTGCTCTTCACCGTCGACGACATGCACGGCGCCTCGCCCGGCTGCTTCGGCGGCCGGGCCGACCTCACACCCGCCATCGACCGGCTCGCCGGCGAGGGCGTCGCCTTCCACCGAGCGCACGTGCCGATCGCGCTCTGCCAGCCGAGCCGCTCCGCGATGATGACCGGCCGTTTCCCCCACCGCAACGGCGCCGAGGGCTTCGAGCCCATCGCCGACGGCGTGCCGATCCTGAACGAGCTGCTCCGCCCGCTGAACTACCTGACGGGCATCCTGGGCAAGGTCGGCCACCTCGCTCCGCGGGAACGGTTCGCCTGGGATCTGAGCGTCCCTCCGGACCAGCTGGGCATGGGCCGCAACCCCGCCGACTACGCGCGGCGCGCGACGGAGCTGTTCGATCGGGCGAAGTCCGAGGATCGGCCGTTCTTCCTGATGGCCAACTCCGAGGACCCGCACCGGCCCTTCAGCGGCAGCGCCGCCGAGCAGCAGAGGTTCGACGAGGACGAGCTGGCGCGCATCGCCAGGCCGTCCAAGGTGTACGGCCCCGACGACGCCGAGGTGCCCGGCTTCCTGCCCGACCTGCCCGAAATCCGCCAGGAGGTCGCGGAGTACATGAGCAGTGCCCGCCGCGCCGACGACACGCTGGCCGCGGTCCTGGCCGCGCTCGACGCGTCCGGGCTGGCCGGCGACACCATCGTGATCTTCCTGTCGGACAACGGCATGGCGGTGCCGTACGGCAAGGCGAACGTATGGGAGCACTGCACGCGTACCCCGCTGATCGTCCGGTGGCCCGGCGTGACCGGCGCGGGCCGCACCGACGACGAGCACTTCGTGTCCACGATGGACCTCTTCCCCACCCTGTGCCTGGCCGCGGGCGCCACCGTCCCCGAGGGGCTGGACGGTCGCGACCTCACCTCGCTGCTGACGGGCGGCAGCCAGTCAGGCCGCGACCGGATCAACACCGTCTTCCACGAGTCCAGCTCCGATCAGCGCTACGAGATGCGCGGCGTCCACGACGAGCGCTGGAGCTACGTCTGGAACGCCTGGTCCGACGGCAGCCTGAACTACCGGGCGGAGAACATGCAGGGTCTCACCTGGCCCGCGATGCGCGACTCGACGGACCCCGCGGTCGCCGCGCGTGCCGAGTTCTACCTGCTCCGCGTCCGGGAGGAGCTGTACGACCTCGCGAACGACCCCCACGCGCTGAACAACCTCGCCGACGGGGGCGCGCCCGAGGCGCTGGCTGGCCGGCGCGCCGCCATGGACGCGTGGATGGGCTCCACCGGCGACCCGCTGCACGACCGGTACAGGGAGGAGGTCATCAACGCGTGACAGACGCTCCATGAGCCATCATGGAGCCCATGAAAGTGATCGTGATCGGAGCGTCGGGGACCGTGGGGCGAGCTGTCGAGGCCGCCCTGAGCCCTCGCCACGAGGTCGTCGCGGCCTCGCGGCGGGGGCCGGTCCAGGTGGACCTCGAAGACGGGAAGTCACTGGACTCGCTGTTCGAGACGGTGCCCGATGCCGACGCGGTGGTGTGCTGCGCCGCCGGCGGGCCGCTGGTGCGGCTGGAGACGGTGACGGACGAGGAGTTCGCCGCCGGAATGGCGGGAAAGCTGCTGGGACAGGTCGCGCTGGCCACGAGGGCGCTGCGTCGCCTGCGTGACGGCGGGTCCATCACCCTCACGGGAGGCACGTTCGCCGCCCCGCTCGCCGACGGTTCGCTGGGCGCGCTGGTCAACGCCGGGCTTGAGGGTTTCGTACGGAACGCGGCGAGCGAGCTGCCCCGCGGGCTGCGGATCAACGTGATCAGCCCGGGATGGATCAAGGAGACCCTGGAAGGCATGGGCCTCGACGGCGCGGACGGGACGCCGGTCACCGAGGTGGCCCGCGCCTACGTCTCGGCCGTGGAGGGCACCGCGCAGGGCCAGACGATCGTCCCGTGACGAGCGGCACGGGCTTCGGCCCGGCTCCGCGGGGCGATCGGTTCTCGCGCCTCGTCCCATAAGGGGGAAAACCGTCCGTGGCGTACGGCATGCCGGACGAGAGCACAGTGGAGCCTGAGGCGCCGTCCGGCAGATTCCGGATCGACGCGTTCTGGCCCGGTGATTCGTCTCCTGCCCGGGCGACGACGACGCGCACGCGCGGTTCCAGGTCACCTTCGATCTGGGGTCGCCACGCCACGTCGCGGTGCCGTACGACGAGCCGCGGCGCCGAGCCGGCGCCCCTCATGGCGCGCCGGGGCCGGACGGTGATGGAGGAACGCGCCTCATCGCCGCCCTGCTGTCCGACCTCGCCGGCGGGCCCTCCTGACCCTCACAGGGCGAACGCCGCCCTGGTCCAGGAGTATTGAGCGTCCAGCACCTCCCCCAGCAGGTCGAACAGCACCCCCTTCGCCTCCGCCTCGACGCGCGTGGACGCCGCGTCCCCGTCGGCCACCAGCACGACCCGGGTGCCGGCCCGATCGACTCCCAGCGCCACCGCGGTCTCACGCGCGTCCACGCACGTCTCGGCGTCGCCCTCCCGGTAGTAGCCCTCGGCCAGGTTGGCCAGCAGAGCCCGGGCGGCCTGGCTGCTCCCCGGCTCCATCGCGTGGGCCACGGCGGTGAGCACCACCGCGTCCACCCGCATCGTGGCCGCCAACCGCTGATGCGCCTCGTCCCAGGGCTCGTCCGGCACCGGTTGTGCCCGGATCGAATCGGCGCCCATGCGCAGCAGGGTCTCCGGGTCCAGGGCCGCCGCCTGCGGGCCCAGGTCGTAGCTGAGATAGGCGGTCAGCGGGAACGGCGGATCCGGCAGCGTGTTGTAACCGAGATAGAGCCCCGGCCCGTCATGCGCGTCGGACAACGAGGAGGTCAACGCACCGTGCGTCACCCGCCCCAGGCCGCCGCACCCATGGTCGGGGAGGGTGGTGGCCGGCTGAATCATCGACATGCACACATTGTTACAGATCGATTACCCAGCGCTGAATATCGGCGGCCACCGGCCGTGAGCGCCACCGGGAAAGTGCGAACGCCGGTCGCTCGACAGCATGCGTCTGCCCTGCAGGGATGACCCTGGACCCGGCCGAGCCCAGGCCACCCTCAGGGCTACGATCCGCGCCCGCTCCGCACTGTAGGCGCGCCGTCGCCTCGTAAAATGACGCCGGTGACCGCAGATGTGATCGTCACCCAGGTGGAATCCCTCTTATCGCGTCACCGTTCCGCGCCCGTCACCGTGGCCGGGTGGCAGCGGCTCGAGCCCTACGCCATCGGGCGGGCGCGCCTGGAGGGCGGGGAGCGGTTGATCGTCAAGTGGATGCGCCCGCATCCGGGCGCGGCCCGTCACGCCACGTCGCAGCGGCTGCGCAACGAGGTGGCCGCGCTGCGGTTCCTGTCCGACGACCTGACGTCCGGCCTGGCGCCGCGGGTGATCGCCGCCGACCTCGACGCGGAGCTCGTCGTGCTGGAGGACCTGGCTCCGCGTACGGCGCTGGACGGGCTGCTGCGCGCGGAGGGCGCCACCGCCCACGCGGACCGGTTGGCCGCCTTCGCCCGCGTACGCGGTGAGCTCAACGCCGCCACAGCGGGCAGGTCAGGACTCTACGGCGTGCGCAGACGCGCTCTCGGACCGGCCGGCGACGCCGAACGGTTCGCCGGGTTTCGCGAGGAGGGACGCCGGCAGGCGGCCCTCCTCGGCGCGCCGATCGAGGGCGGGGCGGAGCGCGAGCTCGCCGCCGCGCTGGAGGAGCTGGAGCATCCGGGACCGTTCCTGGCGCTGAGCAACGGCGACCCTGAGGCCAACAACGTTCTCGTGCACGCGACGGGCGACCCGGACGCCCGCCTCATCGACTTCGAGTTCGCCGGTCGCACGCAC
Organism: Nonomuraea diastatica; assembly: GCF_004349015.1. Taxonomy (NCBI): domain Bacteria; kingdom Bacillati; phylum Actinomycetota; class Actinomycetes; order Streptosporangiales; family Streptosporangiaceae; genus Nonomuraea; species Nonomuraea diastatica. The sequence goes on along the minus strand of NZ_SMKP01000219.1, from coordinate 3,580 downwards.
GCGCTGCACGACGCCGTCTGCCTGCATGTCCCCGGTCCCGGCTGGGTGTCGGTGGACGCCGCCTTCGCCGGCGGTTACCGCCGCGCCCTGGTCGCCGGCGTGCCCGAGGCGGAGGACGACCGGCGCTACGGCTTCGGCCTGGCCGCAGCCTGCTTCTCCTACGTCCTGGTCCGGCTGGAACGCGTCGCCAGGGTCGACGCCCGCCCGCCAGGCGACGGGAGCCGCGTCCAGCTCGTCGCCACCCTGGAGGCCGCCGCCCGCACCGCCGACGAGCACCGCAGCCTGCCCCGCCTGGCTGGCTGGGCCCGCCGGGTGGCCGGCCTGCTCCGCCGCCGCTGGCCCGACGCGGACCTCGACCTCGATGACAGGGCCGCGTTCCCGCCCTACACGCCCCGCCGACGATGACCGCCGCGTTCTGGCGCGTGTACGGGCGGTCTTCGGCTCGTGGCGCGCGGACAACCGGGCGTTGGCGGACGTGGCATCAGCTCCCACGAAGGATCGTGAGCCGGACGCATGACGTGTTCACCTGACGGTCTTCCCCTGGGTTGAAACGCCAGACCAGACCGTTGACGCATTCGATGGTGCCCGTGTAGTCCCCTGATGAGAGCCGTTGCACGGGGAGCGTGCCCAGGGACATGGTGCCGGCGGTCCCGCCGTAGCACCGTGTCGGCCAGATGCTGCCCGGTGGCGGCCCGGTGCCCCCGCTAGGCGCTCATCGCGCTCCTGACCGCCTCCACCAGGGTGGCGGCTCGCCGGTTCTCGCCGTCCTCCTTGACGTGGTTCATCACGTAGCCGAAAGCGAGCCCGCTCTCCGGGTCGGCGAAACCGAGGGAGCCGCCGAGACCGGGGAACCCGAAGGCCGCGGGGGTGTAGAAGAACACGTCAGGGGTCGGCAGGCCGAAGCCGGTGCCTATCCTGACGGGCATGCGCAGAATGCGGTCGATGCCGACGACCTGTTCCGCGGTCGCCGCTGCCAGGGTGGCGGGGGTGAGGATGCGGTGCCCGTCGACCTCGCCGATGAGGGCGGCGTAGAAGCGGGCCAGCGCGCGGGCCGTGCAGATGCCGTTGGTCGACGGCATCTCGGCCTGCTGCTCGTCGGGGTCGTTGTGGTCGAGCGGGGGCGAGACCACGGACATCGAGCGCATGGTCAGCGACGTCGGATCGGCGTAGGCCCGCATCATCTCGCGGACGGATTCGGGCAGGGCGTCCAGGTCGATCCCGGCCAGGTCCGCTGAGCCGGGCACGGACGTGACGATCCGGCTGACCCGGTGCAGCTCGCTTTTCGGCAGCCCGATCCACAGGTCCAGGTCGAGCGGGCCGGCGATCTCCTCCGCGAGGAAGGTGCCGATGCTGCGGCCGCTCACCCGGCGGACGACCTCTCCGACGAGCCATCCGTACGTGAGCCCGTGATAGCCGTGTTCCGTGCCCGGCTCCCAGTAGGGCCGCTGGGCGGCCAGCGCCTCCACCATGGGTTCCCAGGCGACCGCCTCGGCAGGGGTGATCGGCTGGTCGATGGCGGGCAGCCCGGCCTGGTGGGTGAGCAGCCAGCGCACCGGGACGCGGTCCTTCCCCTGCGCCGCGAACTCCGGCCAGTACCGCGCGACGGGCGCGTCGAGGTCCAGCTCGCCCCGCTGCGCCAGCAGGAGCGCGCAGGCGGCGGTGATCGCCTTGGTGGTGGAGTACACGACCTGCAGGGTGTCCCGCTCCCAGCGGCGGCCCCGGGTGGGGTCGGCGCGGCCGGGGTCGGCGAGGCCGCCCCACAGGTCGACGACCTTCCGGCCGTGCACGTAGACGGCGACCGCGGCGCCTATCTCGTCGTGGTCGGCCAGGTTGCGGGCGAAGGCCGTACGTACTCCTTCGAATCCCGGTGCGGTCTCCCCGCTGATCTCGGGCATTCGTCATCGCCTTTCCGTTGTAGCGGGTCTCTGTCAGGGGCCGGTACGGTGGGCCGCCGCGCGATGGCAGCCGATGCGGTCACTCCCGCGGGCCGAAGGCGATCACGATGTGCCTGCCGTTGGCATAGCTGACCACGGGCCGCCCGAGCAGCTCACCCACCCGGTGGGCGACCTCCTGGAACAACGCGATCGACTCGGGGGTGTCGGCGCTCACCCTGAACCGGCCGTCGGCGGTGAGGTGCTCGGCGACGAGGGGAACGAAGTTCGCCTCGGCACGGGCCTTCTCCTCCGCGGTGAGGGGGGTGCGCCTGGGCCCGGGAAGGTGGGTCATGACAGGTCTCCTTGGGATCGCCGGTGTCCGGGGACGCCGGACGCCCTGGCGAGGTTCGGCGGGCTAGCGGCGCCACCTCTCCATGAGCCACGCGCAGACCTCCGGCTCGGTCATCTCGGGGAACTCCGCGATGAACGCGGCGAGCGCGCGCAGAGCCTCATCGCGGTCGAGACCCTGCGCCAGGGCCGCCTTGAGGTAGTCCTGGCGGGCCGCGGACGGACGGCCTCCGCCCGCGCCCCGGCCCGGCAGGCCGTCGCGCCATCGAATGATCTCCTGCACCCGGTCAGGGCGCCAGCCGGGAGCCCCGTCGATCTCGACGTCGGGCTCGGGGAACGGGCGATCGGAGTCGCCCGGGTAGCGGGAGCGCCATTTGTGCACCGCGTGCCGGGTCACTCCCAGCGCCTCGGCGATGCCGAGAACGCCCAGGTAGTGCTCGGTCATGGTGCCAACTCTGTCTTTCCTGCCCCCTCCGCGGATCTCATTACTACCACGCCGGGAAGGAGCTCCCGCGTCGGCAGAACATCGTCTCTGTCGGAGACAGACTTTATCCTGGCGCAGGAATCATCGTCAACGCCAGAGACAATGTTTCGCGGGCCCAGCGGGGCCGCATGCGTCACCGTGAAGCCGCGTTGTCCCGATGCGGACACATCTGTCAACCAAATGCCGTCGTGCCCCGTCTCCTCTTGCGCACCATCTGCCTCAAGGAGCCGCATTGCGTGTTCGACTGGCCGTCCCCGCCATGGCCCTGGCCCTCGCGTACGCCGCCCTGCCCTCGGCGGCGCACGCCGACACCGTGGCGTACACGTGCGAAACCATCGCGACGGGCATGCAACAGCAGATCAGCCTCGACATCGAGCTGACGATGCCCACGGACGCCACGGTGGGCGCGCAGATGACGATCGGCTGGCGCGGCTCCTACGTCGGCTCCGCAAGACTGCTCGCCCCCACGACGGTCACGGACGGCCAGCTCAAGATGTACGCCTACGCGGGCATCGACGGGATCGACAGGCTGACCTCCGCCACGGGAGTCGGCCAGCTCGGCACGGTCACTCCGGGGCAGCCGATCACCCTGCCCGCGACGACCGTCGAGATGAAGACCACCGCGAATTCCCCGGGCACGGGCACGGTGCACGCCGCCGCCGTCAACTTCGGCCCCACTCCGCAGGAGCGCGTGATCGAGTGCGAGGTCACCGACAAGGAGTCACTGCGGGAATATCCGCTCACCGTCGGCGGACAGTCCGCCGGCCCCAGCCCCGGCGAGACCACCGATACGCCGACACCCGACCCCGGCACCTCCGCCCCTGAGGACACGACCACCAGCCCGCCCTCCGGAGTCTCGGTCACGGTCCTGGTC
>NZ_SMKP01000021.1:0-83230 GCF_004349015.1 Nonomuraea diastatica | reverse complement strand
CCCCACCGCGCCCCTCCCCACCGGGCGGCGGATCTCCACGCAACGGCCCGGCATGTGCTGCCCCGGTGTGCGGCCGATCAGCGCGCAGAGGACCGGCGTGCGGCAGGTTCGTGGCGCGTCGGCGGAGACCCCGCCATCCGGACTCCCCCATCGCCCGCCTCGCATTCCCCACCACGTCCGCGGCTGTCGGCCGCCACCAGGGGCTGGCCGCTTGCACCTCGCCGGCCACCGTGGGCGTCCCTCCCCCGGACGGCGACACGTCACATCATCGGCCACGTTCGCCCAGGAGACGCCGATCTCCGGCTCCCCTGGCGTGCCTCGCCGGCGAGAACCTCACGCGGCCACGGGATCCCCGGCGGCGCGGGCCGGATGGGTCAGCCGGTGCGCTCGTGGCCCGTGGGGGAATCGTCGGCCAGTTCGGGGATGCGGTGCTCGTAGGGGGTGCTCAGCACGACCGTGGTGCGGGTCGAGACGTTGGCCGAGGCGCGGATCTGCTGCAGCAGGTCTTCGAGCGCCACCGGCGAGGCCACGCGGACCTTCAGGATGTAACTTTCGTCACCCGCCACGCTGTGGCACGCCTCGATGGCCGTCAGGTGCGACAGCCGATCCGGGGCGTCGTCGGGGGCGGCCGGGTCGATCGGCTTGATCGACACGAACGCGGTCATCGGCAGCCCGACGGCGTCGTGGTCGATGATCGCGGCGTATCCGCGGACGACTCCTCGCTTCTCAAGCCTGCGTACGCGCTGGTGCACGGCCGAGACCGAGAGCCCGGTCTCCCTGGCCAGATCGGTGAAGCTCATGCGGCCGTCGCTGGCCAGCAGCGTGACGATCCGGCGGTCGATTTCCTCCACCGGTCAAAGGTAGCCGGTCATGGTCACGACATGGTCCCGACCGGGGAGACGCCCCTGCGGATCGCGTGCTCCATCAGCGTGATGAGCACTTCCCTGCCGGAGTCGCGCTTGCGGGCGTCGCAGAGCACGATGGGGATGTCCGGCTCCAGGCCGATCGCCGAGCGCACCTCTCCGACGGTGAAGGGCCTGCTGCCGTCGAAGCAGTTGAGCGCCACGATGAACGGCTGGTCGCGCTTCTCGAAATAGTCGACGGAGGGGAAACAGTCGTCGAGGCGGCGGGTGTCGGCCAGCACCACGGCGCCGAGCGCTCCCACGGCCAGCTCGTCCCACACGAACCAGAACCGTTCCTGGCCGGGGGTGCCGAACAGGTAGAGCATGTAGTCGTTGCGAATCGTGATGCGGCCGAAGTCCATGGCCACGGTGGTGGTGAGCTTGCGCTCGACGCCCGCCAGGTCGTCGATGTGCGCCCCGATATGGGTGAGCGCCTCCTCCGTGCGCAGGGGCCGGGTCTCGGACACGGCTCCGACCATGGTGGTCTTCCCCGCGCCGAAGCCCCCGGCGATCAGAATCTTGATCGCCGTGGGAAGCCGCCAACGGTCAGTGTGACCGAATTCCATCCCGCACCGCCTGTACATCTCCCGCGCATGCACAACCCCGCCCCTGTGGTGCCGTGGTCAGTGGTACCTGTCAAGGCGCGTTCAGGAGGTCGGTCCACATGCCTGGCATCGAGACACCCTAGCAACGCCACATTTTCCTCTCAAGCCGCAAGCTTTTACAAGAAACAACATGTCACGGTTTGTTGCCCATAACGCCCCTATTCGCCGATACCGGAGGGCTGGCGTCAAGCTCGTCTGTCAAGTAATCCGACAAGTCTTTTACGCGGTCCGGTCGAAGTCCGAAATTCCGTTGATACCGGCGGTGAAGCCGATCTGTCTTCGCAGGTAGATGGCGGTGCGCGGGCCGCACTCCCGTACCGGCGCGATGAGGCCCGCCCTGACCCATGCACGCAGCATCCTGGCGAGCTGGTCTGCCAGAGCCACCGCAGCCCGCCGAACTCCCCGGCGGTGGCCGGCTCGTCGCGCAGGTCGGCAAGGAGACGGGTGGCCGCCGACCGGGGCACCGCGCCGTCGGCGGCTCGTCGTCCCGCATTCCAGGCCGCTCGATCGGCTCGCGGATCACGGGCGACGACCCCGCCCCGCGGCGGCCGCCGGATGAGCCCGGACGCCGAGGGCGCGGCCTGGGCGGGTCTAGCCGTCCAGGCGTCCCCAGGCCACGGTGGCGTCGTCATGCGGCTTGCCGGACACCGGCCCGCGGGCCGACTCCAGCTCCCGCACGGCCGCGACCAGCGCGGCGGGCCCCCGCGCGGCCAGCGCCGCCGGCACGTCCGCCCAGCTCCATCCGTACCAGTCGACGAGCCGCGCCACCCCGTCGGTGAGCACCGCCACCCCGGCGGCCGCCACCTCCCCGCACACGCTCTCCCTGGCCGCCTCGGGACGCGCGCCCGCCACCCAGAAGCCGCCGGGCGCGTTGCGCATCCGCCGCACCAGCTCCAGCGAGTACGGCCGCCCGCCCGGCAGGCGCTCCAGCCGGTCGTCGACCACCGCCAGGACCCCGCCGTCCGCCAGGGAGCACACGACCGGCGAATCCCCCAGCACGAGGTAGTCGACCCGCCCGCGATCCGCCCGCGCCATCGCCACCGTCGAGGACGGCGAGTCGGGGTTGCCCAGGTCGCAACCGCCGCCGTGGGCCGCCGCCAGCTCCTCGATGGAGGACTCCAGGATCGCGGCCAGCGTGTCGCCCCGGCCGGTGGCCAGCCGCACCGCCAGCGCTCCCCCGAGCCGCGCCACGAGCCATGGGACGTCGTGCGCGCACCCGCTGTCCACCCCGGCCGCCGCGGTGGCCCCGTCGAGCACGACGATCCACGACGGCCCGGCGATCACCAGGTCCTCGTTCCGGCGCCGGGAACCGGCACTGGTGGCGTACGTGACCTCAGTGAACATGGCAGTGACTGTGCCACACCCCGCCCGGTCAGCGGGCGGACGGCACGCGCCCGCGCTCCTCGCCGGGGGCGGGGCCGCCCACCGGCCGCGCACGGATCTCGCTGAGCCTGGCCTGGCTGTCCCGGATGCCGGTGATCAGCACGTACGAGACCAGCAGCAACCCCAGGCAGAGGGCGTCGGCCGCCCACCAGGGGATCTCGGCGAGCAGCAGGTAGCCGTCGCGGTCGCTCAGCTCCCTGATCACCACCGTGACCACGGCGATCACCACGGTCACCAGTAACCAGGTGCGCAGCCGGGGCAGGCTCCCCTTGCTCCACAACCGGATCCGCCAGTTCATGAACACGGCGAGCACACCGAGCAGCGCGCAGAACCCGATGAGCCACCAGGGCAGGGCGAAGGCGGTCTGGTCGGCGATCTGCTGCCGCGTGGCGCGCAGCTCCGCCTCGGCCTTGCGCTGGGCCGCCACGGCCGCGTCGAGCTGGCGTTCGAGCTGGGCCACGCTTTTCTGCTGCCGCTGGGGCGGCGTGGCGTCCTCGGTCGGCAACATCCGCGCCACGACGGTCAGCATGATCGCGATGAACGACAGCGCCAGCACGATGGCCATGAACAGGTCGATGAAGCGCAGGTCGAGCGGCGGCGCGAACGAGGTGGAGGGCCGCTTCCTCACGGCTCCCTCACCAGGGTGTACTTCTGCGGACGGGTCTCGGCCGCGCTCATCCGCTCGACGGCGGTCCGCAGCGCGTCGAGGCCCTTGACCAGCTCTTCGGTCCTGCCCCGCGTCTGGGCCATCTCCTGCCGGGACTGGGCCAGCTCCTGGGTGAGGCCGTGCATGGCGGGAGCCGCCTGCTTGGCGGGCAGGCGCGCGATGTAGATGAGGAACACCTCGTCGGCGGCCACCACGCTGGCCCGCTCGGACCGCTCGACCAGGGCCATCGCGCCGAACGCGACCACGCTCAGGAACAGCGCGATCAGGGTGACGCCGAACGCCGAGGCCAGCTCGGGCAGCACGTGCTCCTTGAGCGCGTCGATCAGCACGCTGGGGTCACCCTGGTCGTCCAGGGCGTTGGAGAACGAGGTGACCATGCCCGCCATGGTCAGGGCGGTGCCGATGAACCCGAAGACGGGCAGCGCCCAGATGAGCGCGTGGTCGAGGTGGTGCTTGTTGGCCATCTCGCTGTCGTCGAGCGCGGAGCGGGCGCTCAGCACCGCCTCGCAGTCGTTGCCCGCCTCGGCCGCCTCTTTGAACAGGCGCAGCCGGCGCCCGACCAAGGTGTCGTCATTGGGCTTCACCGCCTGCACGTTCGCCACCGCCCGCGCCGTCGCGGCGCTCTCCCGCCGGATGTCGGGCACGGCCCTGACGATCCGGAGAACGGCGGTCAGGAACACCGCGATGATGAGCGTGACCACGAACGCCGCGCCCATCGGCGCCGTGGTCGCGCCCACCAACGTCAGCAGCGTGCCCACCACCCCCGACACCAGCAACAGCATCGAGACCATCAGGCTCACTACCGGCGCGAACGCCGGATGACACCAGCCGTACCTTGACACCCTTCAACTCCACTCCGGCACACAACAAGTCAAAGGAACACCTAAGCACACGTAAAGGAGCCGTAGAGTCACGAGTGGCAACCGATTCGGGGGAAATCTGGACAGGCACCTAGACGATCACCAGGTCACGCGGGGTGGTGTTCAGGCGTTCCCCGCCGTTTTCCGTGCAGACCACGATGTCCTCGATCCTGGCGCCGTGCCGCCCCTGCAGGTAGATGCCCGGCTCGACCGAGAACGCGAACCCGGGCTCCATCGCCTCGCCGTTGCCGGCGACGATGTAGGGCTCCTCGTGCGTCTCGATGCCGATGCCGTGGCCGGTGCGGTGGACGAAGGCGTCACCGTAGCCCGCCCCGGCGATCAGATCGCGGGCCGCCGCGTCGATCGACTCGCACGGCACCCCCGGGCGCACCGCCGCGCAGGCCGTGTCCTGGGCCCGGCGCAGCACCTCGTAGTAGGCGGCGAAGTCCGCGGGGGGCTCGCCCACGCTGTAGGTGCGCGTGGAGTCGGAGCAGTAGCCGTTGTGCAGCTGGCCGCCGATGTCGACCACGACCGGCTCCCCGGCCTCGATCACCCGGTCGGAGACGTCGTGGTGCGGGCTGGCGGCGTTGGGGCCTGAGGCCACGATGACGAAGTCGACGGTCGCGTGCCCGGAGGCCAGGATCGCCTCGGCGATGTCGCGGCCCACCTCGCGCTCGGTGCGCCCGGCCCGCAGGAACTCCGGCACCTGCCGGTGCACCGAGTCGATGGCCCGGCCCGCCTCGCGCAGCGCCGCCACCTCGGCCGGCGACTTGCGCATGCGCAGCTCCCGCAGCACGCTCCCGGCCAGCACCTGCTCGGCGCCCGGCAGCACCTCGCGGAAACGCAGCGACGCCATGGCCCACATGCGGTCGGCCAGCCCCACCTTGGCCACCCGGCCCAGGCGCGCGGCCACGACCGCGTAGGGGTCGTCGGTCTCGTCCCACGCCACGAACTCCAGCCCCAGCCGCGCGGCGGGCGACGCCTGCGCGGCCGGCACCTCCAGCCGGGGCACCATCATGAACGGCTCGCCGGAGGCGGGCACCACCAGGCACGTCAGCCGCTCCAGCGGCTTGGCGTCGTAGCCGCTGACGTAGCGCAGGTCGGGACCGGGGGTGAGGAGCAGCGCGTCGAGGCCGCCCTTGGCGGTGGCCTCATGAACGGCGGCGAGGCGGGACACGGGATACAGATCTGAGGACGTCACAGGCCCAAATCTACTCCTGACGGCGCCTCCTAAAATCCGCGAAAAGCTCTCACAACACAGGAAGGCGTCGCTACACTCCGCTCCAGGTCGCTCACATATTGTGAGGCCAATTGTCCAGTTCCACTGCGCTTTGAGAGTGAGACCCGATGGTCGACGTCATAGGCGCCGCCGAGCTGCTCGGGCACGGGAGCGACGCCGAGCTGCTCGCCGCACGCCTGGCGCACGCCCAGCGGCTGGGCAACATGGGCTGGGCGGAGTGGCACCCGCACACCGGCGAGACCCTCTGGTCCGACCAGGTTTACGTGATCTTCGGGCGCGACCCCGCTCTGGGCCCCATCCCGCTGCCCGAGCTGGCCGAGCTCGTCGAGCCCGCCGACATCGGCGCGCTCGACCGCCTGCTCTGGTCGGTCGTGCGTGGCGTCGAGCCGGTGCAGGCCGAGTTCCGCATCCGCCGCGGGGCGGGCTCCGGCGAGCTGCGCGACCTGCGGGTCGTCCTCGAGCCGCTGACCACGCCCGGCGGCCCCGTGGGCATGCACGGCGTCATCCAGGACATCACCGGCCGCCGCCGCGCCGAGCGCATGGTCTCCGAATCGCGCCGGCAACTGCTCGAGGCCCGCGAACAGGCCGCCGAGGAACGCCACGTCATGCTCGCGATGCGCGAGGCCATCCTGCCCGGGCCCGCAGGGCGCCTCGACCTGCCGCACGCCAGGATCGCCGTGCGCTACGTGCCCGCAGAGAAGACCGCCAACCTGGGCGGCGACTGGTTCGAGGCCGCTCCCGCGCCCGACGGCCGGCTGCTGCTGGCCGTCGGCGACGTCTCCGGCCACGGCCTGCCCGCGATCGCGCGCATGGCCCAGCTCCGCCACGCCCTCGTCGGCCTGGCCATGACCGGCCGGCCCGCCCACCGGCTGCTGGCCTGGCTCAACGAGCTGGTCGTGCACCAGCTGAAGGACACCACCGCCACCGCGATCGCCGGCCACCTCGACCCCGAGACGCGCGTGCTCGCCTGGAGCCAGGCGGGCAACCTAGCTCCCATTCTGGTGCGCGACGGCGTGGCCAGCCGGCTCACCCAGCCCCGCGGCGTGCTGCTCGGCGCCGGCTGGCCGGGCCCGTACGAGCTGGCGACCACCCGGCTGCTGCCCGGCGACCTGCTGCTGATGTTCACCGACGGGCTGGTCGAGCGGCGCACCCGCGACATCGACGTCGGCCTCGACCTGGTCATGGCCGCCGCCCGCGACGTGTCCGCCCGCGACCTGGAGTCGGGGCTCGACCGCCTGCTGGCCGACATCGGCGGCCCCAATCCCGAGGACGACGCGTGCCTGCTGGCCGTCGGCGTGCCTGCGCGCGAGGAGGGGCGGCCCGGGTGAGCGGCGAGAGTGCGACGATAGACGCGTGCTCATGCTTCTGGACACCCCATCGCTCTACTTCCGCGCCTTCTACGGCGTCCCCGAGTCGGTCAAAGGGCCCGACGGCTCGCCCGTCAACGCCGTACGCGGCCTGATCGACATGATCGCCACCCTCGTGCGCGGCCACTCCCCCACCGCGATGGCGGCCACCATGGACGCCGACTGGCGGCCCGCGTTCCGGGTGGCGGCGATCCCGACGTACAAAGCGCACCGGGTCGCCCACGGCGACGCCGAGGAGGTGCCCGAGGCGCTCGTGCCGCAGATCGCGGTCATCCAGGAGGTGCTCGACGCGCTCGGCATCGCCCGCCTGGAGTCGCCGGGCTACGAAGCCGACGACGTGATCGGCACGCTCACTCACCGGGCCGCCGGCGCCGTCGACATCGTGACCGGCGACCGCGACCTGTTCCAGCTCGTCGACGACGCCCGCCCCGTGCGCGTCCTCTACACCGCCCGCGGCATCCGCAAGCTGCAGATCGTCGACGAGGCGTTCGTCACCGCCAAATACGGCATCCCCGGGCGTGCCTACGCCGACTTCGCGACCCTGCGCGGCGACCCCAGCGACGGCCTGCCCGGCGTCGCCGGCGTCGGCGAGAAGACCGCCGCGGCGCTCGTCACCCGCTTCGGCTCGCTCGACGCCATGCTCGAAGCCCTCGACGCGGGCGTCACCGACGGTTTCCCGGCCGGCAGCCGCACCCGCCTGGCCGCGGCCCGCGACTACCTGCGCGCCGCCCCCGCCGTCGTCGAGGTGGCCTCCGGCGCGCCGCTGCCCGCCGCCGACCTCACCCTGCCGGCCAAGCCGCGCGACCCCGATGCGCTCGTCCGCCTGGCCGACCGCCACGGGCTCGACAGCCCGCTCAACCGGCTGCTCGACGCCCTGGGCGGTTAGCTCTCGAGCAGGGCCAGGACGGCAGCCTGCGCGGCGTCGCGCAGGCGGGCGTGCATGAGCACGTTCTCCTCGCGGTCGGTGCGCACCTCGACCAGGCGCGGCCCCTCGCCGCGCAGCGCCTTGGGCAGGTCGGTGATCTCGCCCACCAGCGTGTACGGCGTCCCCGTCGCGGCCGCCACATAGCCGAGGTCCACCCCGTGCGGCGTGCCGAAGACCCGCTCGAACGGATCGCGGACCGCCGCCTGGGGCAGCAGCGAGAAGATGCCGCCCCCGTCGTTGTTGACGACCACGAAACACAGGTCGGGCCGGGGCTCGCGGGGCCCGAGGATCAGGCCGTTCTGATCGTGCAGGAACGACAGGTCGCCCATCAGCGCGTACGCCGGGCCGTTGTGCGCCAGCGCCGCCCCCATGGCGGTCGACACCAGACCGTCGATGCCGGAGGCGCCCCTGTTGGCCATCAGCCGGATGCCGCGCCGCGGCCGCATCGCCTGGTCGAGATCGCGGATCGGCATCGACGACCCGCAGAACAGCAGGGCTCCGTTCGGCAGCGCGTCGACCAGGTCTCTGGCCAGGCGGGGCTCGCTCGTGCCCGACACGTCGAGCACCTCGTCCAGCGCCGTCCTGGCCGCCAGATCGGCCTGCCGCCAGGAGTGCAGCCACGTGTCGTCGCCGGAGGCCACGGGGATCTCCACGGCCTGCGCCACCTGCGTGGCCGACCTGGTGGGGTCGGGCCAGCGGTCGAGGTCGGGCGCCACCACGATGTGCTCCCCCGCGCGCTGCAGCCACGACAGCAGCGGCCGCGACAGCCCGGGACGGCCCAGCGTCACCACCACGTCGGGCAGGTGCGCGTCGGCGAACTCCGGCGTGCCCAGCAGGTAGTGGTAGGTGGAGACGGCGTGGTCACCGTAGCGTCCGCCGCCGTTCGGCTCCGACAACACCGGCCAGCCCGCCATGCCGGCCGCGGCGACGTAGCGGCGCACGTTGGCGGCTCCGTCGCCGACCACGAGCACGCCGCGCCTGGTCGGCGGGAGGTGCAGGGCGACCGGCGGGGGCGCGACCCTGGCCCGCGCCCAGGGGCCGTTGGCGGCGCCGTCGAGCGGCTCGCACCACCCGGCGTCGCCGTCGGGGATCAGTGGTTCCCTGAAGGCCAGGTTGAGGTGTACGGGCCCTGGCGCGGCCGGGCCCGACGCCCGCTGGTAGGCGCGGCAGGCCAGCGACCGCCAGTAGGCCACCTGCCCCGGCCGGTCCTCCGGCACGCCGACCTCGGCGAACCAGCGGGTGGCGTCGCCGTACAGCTTGATCTGGTCGATCGTCTGGTTGGCGCCGGTGCCGCGCAGCTCGGGCGGCCGGTCGGCGGTGAGCACCAGCAGCGGCACCCCCGCCTCGCTCGCCTCGATCACGGCCGGGTGGAAGTTGGCGACGGCCGTGCCGGAGGAGCAGATCAGCGCCACCGGGCGCTCGGAGCGCTTGGCCAGCCCCAGCGCCAGGTAGGACGCGGAACGCTCGTCGACGCGCACGTGCAGGCGCACCCGCGACTCGGCGTGCAGCGCGAGCGCCATGGGCGCGGAGCGGGAGCCGGGGGCCAGCACGACGTCGGTCAGGCCGCAGCGCACCAGCTCGTCGACCAGCACCGTGGCCAGCGCGGTAGCGGGGTTCAACGTGACGCCTCCTGCATCCGGCTCAGCCACTGGGGAGAGTCGATTTCGTATGCCGACAAATGCTGATAATTCACTGTTGGGCGCCGTACGACCAGCCGCCCGTCCACCGGAACCAGCGAGTCGTCCACGACGTCACCCGACAGCAGCGACATCGTGCCCAGCCCGCACGCGTACGGCAGGGACGGCAGCGCCGCGGCCAGCGCCAGCCCCGCGGCCAGCCCCACCGACGTCTCGACGGCGCTGGAGACCACCGCGGGCAGCCCGCACGCCTCCACCACCCGCACCGCCGCGCGCACCCCGCCCAGCGGCTGCACCTTGACCACCGCGATGTCGGCCGCCTCCGCCGCCTTGACCCGCAGCGGGTCCTCCGCCCTGCGGATCGACTCGTCGGCCGCGATCGGCACGTCGCACGCCCGCCGCACCGCCGCCAGCTCATCGAGGGTGGCGCACGGCTGCTCGGCGTATTCCAGGTCGAACCGGTCGAGGCGCTTGAGCCGTTGTACGGCCTCGCCGACCTCCCACGCGCCGTTGACGTCGACCCGCAGCCGGCCCGATGGCCCGAGCGCGTCGCGTACGGCCTCCACCCTCGCCACGTCGTCACCGAACGTCTGGCCCCGCTCGGCCACCTTGACCTTCGCCGTGCCGCAACCGGAGCGGCGCACCATGTCGTGGGCCCGCGCGGCATCGACGGCGGGCACGGTCGTGTTGACGGGCACGCTGTCGCGCACCGGCTCGGGCCAGCCCTCGAAGGCCGCCTCGCGGGCGCACGCCAGCCAGCGGGCACATTCGCGCGCGCCGTATTCGGGGAACGGCGAGAACTCGCCCCAGCCGGCGGGACCGTGGAGCAGGACTCCTTCCCTGACGCTCTGACCGCGGAAACGCGTGCGCATCGGGATCCGGAAGACATGGGCACGCGGCACGGGTGCCACGGGAGAACCTGTCACGACCCTCCCTGCACATCTGTCCGACCTGTCGCCACTAACCTTACGAGCATGTGGAGGAACCCGTCGCATCCGGACCGTCCGCTTCATGCCATTGTGCAGCCTCCAGGACCTGCCCTGTTCGCGGCGATCCGTGACGCGCTCGCGGGCGACGGCCCGGCCGTCCTCCCCCTGCCGCCCGGCCACTCCGAGGCCCCGCTGGCGGCCCTGCGCCCCACCCACGTCAACGGTGCCCTCCAGACCGGCGGCGAAGGCGTCCCGGGCGACGTCGCGGTCGTCATCGCCACCAGCGGCAGCACCGGCGCCCCCAAGGGCGTGCTGCTCTCGGCGACGGCCCTGCGCTGCTCGGCGGCGGCCTCCCTGCGCCGCGTCGAGGCCTCCAAGGGCGAGCGCTGGTTGTGCTGCCTGCCCGTCTCCCACGTCTCTGGGCTACAGGTGCTCGTGCGCGCCCTGCTGTCCGAGAGCGAGCCGATCATCCACCCGTCGTTCGACCCGCACGCGGTCCTCGCCTCGGGCGCCGACCACGTCTCCCTGGTGCCCACCCAACTGCACCGGCTCGTCGGGCTGGGCGCGGACCTGTCGGTCTTCCGCACGATCCTGCTCGGTGGCGCGGCGCCCCGGCCTGGCCTGCTGGAGCAGGCCAGGGATCTCGGGGCGCGGCTGGTGACGACGTACGGGATGAGCGAGACGTGCGGTGGTTGCGTGTACGACGGCCAGCCCCTTTACAACGTAGATCTCAAAGTCGGCGACGACGGCCTGATCAGGATCGCCGGCCCCGTGCTGTTCTCGGGCTACCGCTTCGGCGGGCCGGCCCCGCTCGAGGACGGCTGGTTCGTCACCTCCGACCTCGGTGAGCTGACCGGGGGGCGCCTGCGCGTGCTGGGCCGCGCCGACGACGTCATCAACACCGGCGGCGAGAAGGTCGTGGCCGGCGCCGTGACCGCCGTGTTGTGCACGCATCCCGAGGTGGCCGACGCCGCCGTGTTCGGCACGCCCGACTCCGAATGGGGCGAGCGGGTCACGGCCGTCGTCGTTCCGGCCAACCCCGACACACCCCCCACGCTTGCACAATTAACGGCATACTGCCGCGATAGGCTTCCTCCCTACGCCGCCCCGCGCGAGCTGCGCCTGGAGCCCCGGCTGCCGCTGTTGCCGAACGGAAAGACCGACCTTGTGCGGTTGAGGGCAGGAACCTGATGAGTTGCGGCTGCGTCAAACCGGGGAAAGGGAGGGAGCCTTCATGGACCAGACCCGCAAGATGTGGGCATCCGCGGCCGTCGTCGGCGTGATCGTGGTCGGAGGCGCCTCAATCGCGGCGGCCGCCTCGGCGGGCAAGCTCTCGCAGGTCGACAAGGAGACCCGGGCCGTGGTGGAGCACGCGTCGCCGTCCGGCCGGCCGGAGGCCTCGACGCCAGATCCCACCGGCGACGACGTCGTGGTCTCCCGCGAGGTCAACCCGGATCCCGGCCAGGTCATCGAATACTGGACCGGCGAGCGCATGGAAGACGCCGATCCCATGCCGATGCCCGAGGTCTCGATCGAGGTGGGCGAGTAGCGAACAAGCCGAGGGGTGGTCCGCCGAAAGGGGCGATCCACCCCTTTTTCATGACATTCGTCCGCACGGGGAACAAATAGCGGCGATGGGCGTTATTGATACTGGTGCGCCGTGCGGACACGAAGCCGCCCCACCACAACCTGCCTGATCGCTTCTACTCCGTACGGAGGAGGTGTCCTCATGCCCAGAACCGCCTTGGCGACCCCGTCCGTCTCTCTCGACCAGCTGCTCGAACGAGGGCGAGCCCAGGGTCACCTATCTCTGGCGGAGCTGCGGGACGCGTTCGGCAGAGCCGGGATCAGCCCCTCTGAGGGCCGCACGATATTGCGGGAGCTGTCAGAGGCCGGCGTGAGCCTGGCCGCCGAGAACGAGCCGTCTCTCAGCACGACCGCCACCCCCAGGAAGACCACCCAGAAGAAGGCACAGACTCCCAAAAAGCCTTCGCGGGTCAAGCCTACCGGCCGCAAGGCAGCCGAGGCAAAAACCATCTCCCCCGCGGACGCGAAGGCCGTCACCCCTCCGGAGCCCAAGCCGGAGCACGAGGAGGACGTGCCGGAAGAGATCGACCTGCGCGCCGAGGACGACGGCGACGCCATCGACCTGGACGACACCCAGTCGGTCATGGGCGACTCGGTGCACACCTATCTGAAGTCCATCGGCCGCCGCACGCTGCTCACCGCGGCGCAGGAGGTCGAACTGGCCAGGCGGATCGAGGCCGGCCTGTACGCCGAGTACAAGCTCGAGTCCCAGCCCGATCTGCCGCCCGCCGCGCAGGAGGACCTGCGCATGGCCGTCGAGGACGGCAAGCAGGCCAAGGACCACATGCTGGAGGCCAACCTGCGCCTGGTCGTGTCGGTGGCCAAGAAGTACACCGACCGCGGCATGTCCCTGCTCGACGTGGTCCAGGAAGGCAACCTGGGGCTCATCAGGGCGGTGGAGAAGTTCGACTACACCAAGGGGTTCAAGTTCTCGACGTACGCCATGTGGTGGATCAGGCAGGCCATCCAGCGCGGCTTCGCCGACTCGGCGCGGACGATCCGGCTGCCGGTGCACGTGCTGGAGATGTTGTCCAAGCTGTCGCGCATCGAGCGTGACATGCACCAGCGCCTGGGACGCGAGCCCACCCCCGAGGAGCTGGCGGTCGAGCTGGACAGGACCCCGGAGCAGATCGAGGAGCTGCTGCGCACCAGCCGCCAGCCGATCTCGCTGAACGCGACGATCGGCGAGGACGGCGAGACCACGATCGGCGACCTCATCGAGGACGTCGACTCCCCCGAGGCGTCGGAGATCGTCGACCGCCAGCTGCTGGGCGACCAGCTGCGCGGCGTGCTCGACAACCTCTCACCGCGCGAGTCGAAGATCATGGCACTGCGCTTCGGCCTGGTGGACGGCAAGCCGCACACGCTGGACGAGATCGGCAGGCACCTGGGGCTGACCCGGGAGCGGATCCGCCAGTTGGAGAAGGAGTCGCTGTCCAAGCTGCGCCACCCGAGCAACACCCGCCCACTGCTCGACTGGGCCAGCTGACAAAGGAGCCCCGGCACACCGCGTGCCGGGGCTCTCGCTTTCCTGGACGCCCTGCGACCGGCGCTCAGACGGTGGCGGGCACCGGGCGCGGCACCCGCGGGACGCCCCACAGCCGGTTGTCCTCGCGCAGCGTGCGCAGGCGCTCGACCTCGGCCGTCCACATGGCCCCCGCAGGGGTCGCCTTGGCCTTGCGGCGCGCGATCCGGTCGTCGTAGGCCTTCACCCCGAACGTGGCCCGCTGCCCCGCCTCGGCGGCCCGCAGCGCGTCGGTCAGCGCCCGGTCGAGGGCCCGGCCGGCAGCCAGCAGCTCGACCTCGTCGGCCGCCACGGCCTGCAGCTCGCGCAGCGTCCGCTCGGCCTGACGGGCCTTCTCGAGCAGCTCGGGGAAGCTCCTGGAGATCTCCTGGTCCGCGTGGAAGCGAACCTCGGCCTCCCGGCTCACCCGCGGACGGAAAAACGCCATCGACTCGGCCCCTTCACGCTGTCGTCACTCGTTCCGACACCCAGCGTACGCCGTCCCGCAACACGTGCGGAAATCGGCCCGGAGCGAACTCCTTTACATAGTAAGATGATCTCCATGCCCGCCAAGCGACCACCCGTCCCCCTCTCCCGCGAGCGCATCATCGAGGCCGCGCTCCACATCGCCGACGGTCAGGGCCTGCGCCGGCTCACCATGCGCCGCCTGGGCGACGCTCTGCAGGTGGAGGCCATGGCCATCTACCACCACCTGCCCCGGGGCAAGGAAGCGCTGATGGACGCGCTGGCCGAGCACGTCACCGCGGTCCACGTCGAGCAGCGCTCCACCTGGCAGGAGACGGCCAGGGCCTGGTGCCGGGCGAGCAGGGAGGCGCTGCGCGAGCATCCCGGCGTGCTGGCCCTGGCCCTCACCAAGCCGCCCAAGGGCGCCACGGCGGTCGCCGTCAAGGAGCAGGCCGAGCAGCTCGCCGACGCGGGCCTGCCGGACGCCGCCGAGGCCGTGCGCACGCTCCGGGCCTTCGTCTTCGGCAGCGTCGCTGTCGAGGTGCAGCAGTCCGGCTGGGCCGACCCAGACGTCGATGAATGGGTCAGACGGGATGAAAGAGCAGATATCGACTTCGAGCGCGGGCTCGACGCTCTCCTCAAGGGATTGCAAACGTGATGCGCGTGTCGCGCTTGGCCGGTTATCCTGCATAAGGCACGCTGTGTCGAAGGTCACACGCACCAGGGATCCTCCTGTAACAGCCCGAACGGGCTATGTCGGAACGCGTGACACAGTCGCACACTTGCCAGGACAACAACCCGAGCCGGCTCCCGCCCCTCCAGAACGGGAGCATCCCACGAGATATCGGAGGCACGCCGATGTGCCCGCACGACCCGGCCTGTCCGGATGCCGAGGCGCCTGACCGCGAGGCGGCACGCACCCTCGCCAGCCACCCCGAGCAGGGGTGGAGCCTGCTCTGCAACGGCGTCGTCCTGTTCGAGGACACCGGCGAGCTGCTGCCCAGCGGCACCGTCATCGCACCTCATCGGCCCGATCCGCTGGTGGGCGCGGCCTGATCCACACGCGGGCGGCGCCGCCGGCCGGTGCTGCCCTGCCGTGGCGGCCCGCCATAGCGGGTGATCCACTCCGCCACGACCTCGCCCACCCGGGCGGGGTCCTTTTTCAGGTCATGGCCCTCTCCCGGCAGCACCACCAGGCGCGCGGCGTCCGCGGCGTCCGGCACTCCGAAGGGGTCACGATCACCGTTCACGACCAGCACGTCCACCCCGGCGCCGCGTAGCTCGCCGGCCCGGGAGCGCTCGGGTCTTCCCGGCGGATGCAGCGGAAAGGCCAGCGCCACCACCGCCGCCGCGCCGACCGCCTTCGCCGTACGGCACGCCACCCGCGCCCCGTTGCTCCGCCCGCCCTGCACCACGGGCAGCCCCGGCAGGCGCGCGCGCAGCTCGGACAGCACGATCTCCCACGCCTCGTCCTGCCTGACCGGCGAGCCCGGCGCCCGCGCCCCCGCCACCCTGAACGCCTGCGTCACCCGCGCCACACTGGCCCCTGCACCCATGGCGGCGTCGCGCACGGCCAGCAGATCGGGAGCGTCCACTCCCCCGGCCGAGCCGTGGGTCAGGACCAGCAGCAGCCGCGCGCCCGGCACCTCGTCGATCTCCACGAACGCGGGCCCGCGCGGGGTCATCACCTCCATGCCAGCACCGTACCTGGGGAGGATGACACGCTAGCCCTCAGGTCGGATGACGACACCACTTCCGGGATGGATGATGACCTTATGCCGGACCAGCGCCCCATCAGGGAAGATTTTCAGGCCACGCTCGACGCCCGCCGCGATCTCGGACCCGACTACGAGGCGGCGCTCGTCGACTCGTTCACCGAGCGGCTCGAGGCCACCATCGCCGCCCGCGTGCGGGCCGAGCTCGACCGCTACGGGCCCCCGCCGCACAAGAAGTCCGCGCCGGGCGCGGCGATGATCCCGGTGGCGCTGGGCTCGATGGGCATGGGCATCCCACTGACGGCCATCGGGGTGGCCAACGCCGGGCTGGTGGGCCTGATCATCACGTGGCTGGCCATCGTCGTGATCAACGTGGCCGCCGCGGCGGCCATCATGCGCCGCGGCTGATCCCCGCCCGGCGGAGGAGACGGGAGCACCTCCGCCGTCCCGCGGGCATGCCTCGGGGACACGGTCAGGGCGTCACGCCCACCGCGGGCCGCCGGGTGTCAGGTGTCGCGCTGGTAGCGGAGCCTGACCTCCGCGGCCAGCGTCTCGTCGGCGTGCTCCAGCCCGTACGACCAGACCCGTCCCGCGTCGTCGTCGCGCCCGCGTAGGGGCAGGGTGCGAGCGAGCAGCTCGATGGCCAGCGCGCTCGTCTGCGTGTCCGCGCCGCTCTCCACGGTCTCCGCGAACTCCGCGCAGGCCAGCTCCAGATGCGCGATGCCGAGCCGGACCCGCAGCCCGGGCGTCTCCTCCTCGGGCACGGCCTCCAGGGCGTCCAGGAGGAGCTCAGCCGCCGCCCCGGGCTCTCCGTGCTCCATCAGCAGGTCGGCCAGCTCCTGCGCGGCGCGCGCGGCGATCTCGCCGTCGCCGGCCGCCATCGCGGCCCGCAGCTCCTGCTCCGCCTCCTCCAGGTCCTGAGCCCGCACGGCCAGCCGGGCCAGCGCGAGATGGGCCAGCGGGACGTACGCGGCCGCGCCGACCCCCAGCACGGCCTGCCAGGCAGCCCTGGCCTGCTCGGCCCGCCCCTCCCGCTCGAAGCCCTGGGCCAGGTGGCACGCGGCCTGCGAGGCGTACTCGGGGTGCCCTGTCGCCAGCGCGGTCCTGGCGGCCGCCCTGGCGGCCTCGACGTCGCCGCGCTCCTCCAGCACCACGGCCAGCCCGACGGCGGCCTGAGCCCTGTCGGGCTCGGCGGGGTCGGCGGCGAGCTCGCCGAGGATGGCGGCGGCGCCGTCGAGGTCGCCGCGTTCGGCCAGACGCCGGGCGGTGTCGAGAGGCGGGGTCTCCAGCTCTGAGGACGTCAAGAGAGCTCCTTCTGGCGACGGTCGCCCTGAGCCTAACGACTTCCGGCGATCATGTCTGCCCGGTTGACGCCGAAGGTCTGGCCCTCCCGGTGACTAGTCCTCGTAGGCCTCCAGCGGGGGGCACGAGCACACCAGGTTGCGGTCGCCGTAGGCCTGGTCGATGCGGCGCACCGGCACCCAGTATTTGCCGTCGCGCAGCGACGGCAGCGGGTAGGCGGCCTCGGTCCGCGTGTAGGGGTGGTGCCATTCGTCGGCGCTGACCGATTCCGCGGTGTGCGGCGCGTTACGCAGGGGGTTGTCGGTCTTGTCGTAGTCGCCGGACGCCACCTTCGCGATCTCGCCCCGGATGGCGATCATCGCGTCGGCGAACCGGTCGAGCTCGCCAAGGTCCTCGCTCTCGGTCGGCTCGATCATGAGGGTCCCGGCGACGGGGAACGACATGGTGGGCGCGTGGAAGCCGTAGTCGATGAGGCGCTTGGCCACGTCGTCCACGGTGACACCGGTCTCCTTGGTGATCGGGCGCAGGTCGATGATGCACTCGTGGGCCACCAGCCCGCCGCGCCCGGTATAGAGCACCGGGTAGTGCGGCGCCAGCCGCTTGGCGAGGTAGTTGGCCGACAGGATGGCCTGCTCGGTGGCCGCGGTGAGCCCGTCGGAGCCCATCATCCGGATGTACGCCCACGAGATCGGCAGGATCCCGGCCGACCCGTAGGGCGCCGCGGAGACGGGCCCCACCGGCGAGCCGTCACGCAGCGGGTGAGCGGGCAGGTAGGGCGCCAGGTGGCCGCGGACCGCGACCGGGCCGACGCCGGGGCCGCCGCCGCCGTGCGGGATGCAGAACGTCTTGTGCAGGTTGAGGTGGGACACGTCGGCCCCGAACTCGCCGGGCTTGGCCAGCCCGACCAGCGCGTTGAGGTTGGCCCCGTCGACGTAGACCTGGCCGCCGGCCTCGTGCACCTTGGCGCAGACCTCGGTGATGCTCTCCTCGTAGACGCCGTGCGTCGACGGGTAGGTCACCATGATCGCGGCGAGCGCGTCGCGGTGCTTGGCGATCTTGGCGTCGAGGTCGGCCAGGTCGACGTTCCCCTCGGAGTCGCAGGCCACGACCACGACCCGCATGCCGGCCATGACGGCGCTGGCGGCGTTGGTGCCGTGCGCCGAGGAGGGGATGAGGCAGACGTCTCGCCCGCTGTCACCGCCCGCGCGGTGGTAGGCGCGGATGGCCAGCAGCCCGGCGAACTCGCCCTGGGAGCCGGCGTTGGGCTGGATGGAGACGGCGTCGTAGCCGGTCACCTCGGCCAGCCAGCGCTCCAGCGTGCCGATCAGCTCGAGGTAGCCCTCGGCCTGGGCGGCGGGCGCGTAGGGGTGGACGGCGGCGAACTCCGGCCAGGTGATCGGCTCCATCTCGGTGGTCGCGTTGAGCTTCATCGTGCAGGAGCCCAGCGGGATCATCGACCGGTCGAGCGCGATGTCCTTGTCCTGCAGCCGGCGCAGGTAGCGCAACATCGCGGTCTCGGAGCGGTGGCTGTGGAAGACCGGGTGGGTCAGGTAGGCGGACTCGCGCAGCAGCGAGGCGGGCAGCGCGTCGGCGGCGCCCGCGACCTCGGTGTGGGCGCCGGAAGGGGTGCTCGGGAGCCCGAACGCGGCCCGCACCGTGGCCAGCTCGGCGGCTCCGGTCTTCTCGTCGCAGGCGATCGAGACGTGGTCGGCATCCACCTGCCAGAGGTTGACGCCCCGCTCGGCGGCGGCGGCGACCACGGCGGACGCCCGCCCGGGCACGCGCACGAGCACGGTGTCGAAGAACTCGGCGTGCACGACCTCCACACCCGCCCGGCGCAGCCCTTCGGCCAGGGCGGCGGCGTGGCGGTGCACCCGGTGGGCGATGCGGCGCAGGCCTTCTGGGCCGTGGTAGACGGCGTACATGCTCGCGATGACGGCGAGCAAAACCTGCGCGGTGCAGATGTTGCTGGTGGCCTTCTCGCGGCGGATGTGCTGCTCGCGGGTCTGCAGGGCCAGGCGGTAGGCGGGGTCGCCGTCGGCGTCGACGGAGACGCCGACCAGGCGGCCGGGCAGCTGGCGCTGCAGGCCCTCGCGTACGGACATGTAGGCCGCGTGCGGGCCGCCGAACCCGAAGGGCACCCCGAACCGCTGCGAGGAGCCCACGGCGATGTCGGCGCCCAGCTCGCCGGGGGCGGCCACGAGCGTCAGCGCCAGCAGGTCCGCGGCGGCCACGACGAGGGCGCCCGCCTCGTGCGCGGCGGCCGACACGGCGCGGAAGTCACTCAGCCGGCCGGACGCGCCGGGGTATTGCACGAGCACGCCGAAGCACTCGGGCAGCTCGCCGTCGAGGGAGTGCTCCACGAGCGTGATGCCGAGCGGCTCGGCCCTGGTGGCGAGAACGGCCTTGGTCTGGGGCAGCGCGTCGGCGTCGACCACGAACACGGCGCTCTTGGACGTGCCCGCCCTGCGGGCCAGCGTCATGGCCTCGGCCGCGGCGGTCGCCTCGTCGAGGAGCGAGGCGCCGGCCACGGGCAGGCCGGTGAGGTCGGAGACGACGGTCTGGAAGTTGAGCAGCGCCTCGAGGCGGCCCTGCGAGATCTCCGGCTGGTAGGGGGTGTAGGCGGTGTACCAGCCCGGGTTCTCCAGCAGGTTGCGGCGGATGACGGCGGGCGTGACCGTGTCGTGATAGCCCAGCCCGATCATCGAGGTGAGCACCTGGTTGCGATCGGCCAGGGCGCGCAGCTCGGCGATGGCCTCGGTCTCGCCGGCGGGGGCGGGCAGCGTGAGACGGTCCTTGGCCCTGATGGACTCGGGGACGGCGACCGCCACCAGGTCGGCCACGGACTCGAAGCCCACGGCCTCGAGCATGCGCTGCTGTTCGGACTCGGAGGGGCCGATGTGCCGGGACGAGAACGGCGGAGCGGACAGATCGGTCATGGAGATGCCTCCCGAGGCTGTGGAGACCGGCGCCAGGGCGCGGGCGTGTGCCGGATCTCCCCCTCTGTCAGCGCGGACCCCGGACAAGCGCGGGGTCGCGACCTGAGAGCTTCACCCCCGGTGGGGCTTGCACCGTCGGTGAGGCGCGCCTGGCGGGTGCGCCTGCTTTCCAGAGTTGCCTCGCCCGAGCGGTACGGGATGCCTGAGAGATTCCGGGGAGGGTTGCTCCTTCGGCGCCCCGGAGCCCAGGGGCCCGGGGACTCTCCCGCACGGGGTCGTCGGCCTTGCTGTCCTCAGGTTACTACGCCCGATTCGTACGGCTGCCAAGAGCCACGCTCACCCCGTGCGGCGGGCGCGGCGGCGGCGGGCGAGTTCGTCAGCGGGATGGTCGGCCGGGACGGTGTCCTCGACCGCCGCGCGTTCCCCCGGCAGCTCCGCGAGGGAGCCCTCGACCTCGCGCCAGACCCGGCCGAGCGCGATGCCGAACACGCCCTGGCCGCCCTGGAGCAGGTCGATCACCTCGTCGGCCGAGGTGCACTCGTAGACGCTGACGCCGTCGCTCATGAGCGTGATCTGCGCGAGGTCGGCGACCCCGCGGTCACGCAGATGTTGCACGGCCGTGCGGATCTGCTGCAACGACACCCCGGTGTCGAGGAGCCGCTTGACGACCTTGAGGACCAGGATGTCGCGGAAGCTGTAGAGACGCTGGGAGCCGGAGCCCTGCGCGGCTCTTATCGTGGGCTCGACGAGGCCCGTGCGCGCCCAATAGTCGAGCTGCCGATAGGTGATGCCGGCCGCCGAGCATGCCGTCGGCCCGCGGTATCCGATGTCGCCCGGCAGCGCCGCGGGCTGTTCGTCGAAGAGCAGACCCTGCTCCCCGGCACGCTGCCGCGCGCTTTCGCGCCGCACCGGATCTTCCTGGCCGGCCGTCTTTCCCTCGCCGCTGCTGACCGCCACGCGGACCTCCGGCTTTCTCTCATCCCGTGGCCTGATCTGGGGGTACGTGAAGCGCGGCCACGGGTTTCACTTGCACCGTAGGACCGCGACCATGCTCAGTCAACGATCCGGCTCGGCGCGTCGTGAAGCGTAAATGCACTGAAATACCTACCCCGCCCGGCCGAAGTCCTCGGGAGTGATCGTGTCAAGAAACTCCCTGAACTTCTCCACCTCGTCTTCCTGGTCGTCCGGGATGATCACCCCAGCCTCCTGGACGACCTCTTCGCTGGCGAAGATGCGCGCTCCGGTGCGCAGGGCGAGGGCGATCGAGTCGGACGGCCGCGCGCTCACCTCCACCCCGTTGGAGAACACCAGGTCGGCGAAGAAGATGCCGTCACGCAGGGCGACGATGTTGACCGCCCGCAGGCCTACGCCCAGGGCGCTCAGCACGTCTCGGAAAAGGTCGTGGGTGAGCGGCCGCGGCGGAGGCTCCTCCGCCTGGGCCAGGGCGATGGCCGTGGCTTCCGTCATGCCAATCCATATAGGAAGGAACCGCTCCCCGTGTGCCTCCTTCAGCAAGACGATCGGCTGATTTGTGGGCATTTCAACCCGAACGCCCACAACCTCCATCTGCAACACGGGCTGCTCCGTATTCCTGACCGGTGACCCGGCACAGCTATTTGGTCGTTGCTGACTGGCTTCTGCATTTCAACGTAACACCCGGCGGGCCTGGAATGTGCCCCCGCCTCCCAGCTCGCCAGGGTCTCAGCGCCCCAGCACGGACCGGACGCCCGTGCGCACAAGGGATGCGTGCAGGTCGAGCAGGAGTGCGGAGAGCTCCCTACCCACCTCGTCGGCCTCGCCGATCGCACCGGGGGCGCGCCGCTTGAGTATCGGCGCGACGGCCTGCTCGACCAGGCCGCACTCGCGCTCTGCCGCCGCCTTGACCGCGCGCAGGTGCCGGGCGCGCAGGCCGAAGCGGGCCAGGGCGCCGACGGTGCGCGCCACCGTGAGCGCCTCCTCGTCGTAGCGACGGGCCACCGGGGCGAGCAGGCCATAATCCTCCAGCTCGGCAAGGGTCTCCTCGTCGATGCTCGCGGCCTCGATCAGCTCGGCCCGGCTGAGCCTGATCTCCTGTTTGTCGTTGCCCTGGAGGGCGCGGGGGCGGCCGAAGCCCTCCGCCATCTTGTCCTTGATCACCCGCAGCGGCAGGTAGTGGTCGCGCTGCTCGGTGAGGATGAAGCGCAGCTGCTCCACGTGCAGGTGCGTGAACTTGCGGTAGCCGGACGGGCTGCGCTCGGGCTCGATCAGCCCTTCCCCCTCCAGGAAACGGATCTTGGAGATGGTGACGTCGGGGAACTCGCCCTGCAGGAGCGCGAGCACCTCCCCGATGCTCATGTGCGAGCGTGCCGCCTGCGACGTCATGCGCGCTCCTCCCCTTGCCGCATGGCCACGCACGAGACGGCGTCCGCCGGTCGCCCGCTTCGCCCCCTCATGCCCCGGAGTTGCCCCGCATCAGGAAGACAAGGCGGAACTTGCCGATCTGCACCTCGTCTCCGGAGTGCAGGGGAACCTCTTCGATCCGCTCCCTGTTGACGTAGGTGCCGTTGAGGCTGCCCACGTCGCGCACGGAGAACTGGCCGCCGCGGTGGCGGTAGAACTCGACGTGGCGGCGGGAGACGGTGATGTCGTCGAGGAAGATGTCACTCTCCGGATGGCGCCCGGTCGTGGTCAGGTCCTTGTCGAGCCGGAAGCGACTGCCCTGGTTGGGCCCCCTGGTCACCGTGAGCAGCGCCGCGCCGGGCGGCAGCTGCTCGACCAGCGCCCGCTCGGCCACGAGCATGTCGCCTGTCTCAGCCTCATACGCCTCGATTCCCGCCACCGAGATCGTCGATGTGGTGTCCCCGGAGACCTCGAGTCTGGTCAGCGGTGACCCACAGCGGGAACAGAAACGGGCATCCTCGGGGTTGGCGTGCCCGCACTGCGTGCAGTAGACGCTCGGCATCGATCGGCTCGGCCTCCTACCGCGAAGACGCGGCGACGGTGCTCTGGAGCGCGCCTCGCTTCGCTTTTTCAAGTTTGCGAATGCCGCAACTTACGCTGATCAGCGGCAAAGGTCAAGACGGGGGCGCTGGACTGTGGTCAGGACGCAGACAAAGTTACCGTCGCCCCCGCCCTGCGGTCCATGCCGCCGCGCGTTTCTACATTACGATCTTGCGGGACCGCCTGCGCACATCACGGGCGGCCGTTCTCCCGGCTGCCCGGCCGCGGCGTCACGTGGCGGCCTGTTCCACGATGCGGGCCCAGCGTTCGAGCAGCGCCTGCGCGCCGTCCACATCGGGGGCCTCGGCCCACAGGTCGGTGACGGGCTCGGCGGCGGCCGGCAGCACCAGCACCCAACTGCCGTCGTCGCGGGCCACCCGCACCCCGTCGGTGGTGTCGATGCGGCGGCCCTCCGGTTCGGCCTCGGCCGCCTCGATGACCGAGCGCATCACGGCGCCCTTGGCCGCCCACGGTGTCGGCACCGTCCGCCTGAGCAGCTTCACCTCGGGGATCCTCGCGTCGATCTGGCTGAGCGACAGGCGGGTGCGGGCGACCAGGCCGAGCAGGCGCAGGAACGCGGCCAGCCCGTCGATCGCGGGGCTGAACTCCGGCACCACGAAGCCGCCGCGCCCGTCGGCCGCGAAGATCATGTCGGGGCCGGCGGCGGCCGAGGTGAGGGCGTCGAGCGCGGTGGACGTCCACTGCACCTGCACGCCGTGGAAGCGGCACACCTGCTCGGCGACCCTGGTCGTGGTGACGGGCAGGGCCACCTGGCCGCTCCTGCGTTCGGCGGCGACGAGGTCGAGCACGACGAGCAGAGCGCGTTCCTCGCTGATGAGCTGGCCCATCTCGTCGACCAGGGCGATGCGCTCGCCGACCGGGTCGAACCTGACGCCGAAGGCGGCCCGGGAGGAGCTGACCAGCTCGGACAGGCGTTGCAGGTCACGCCGCCGCCCGGCGAGCGTCTCGGTGGGCGAGACGTCGTCGAGGCGGGCGTTGACGGTGAGCACCTCGACGCCGACCCGGCCGAGCAGCGTGGGCAACACCAGCGACGAGGTGCCGCCCGCGCAGTCGACGACGACCTTCATGTCCTTGACCCCGGTCACGCCGGCGTGACGCAGCAGGTCGTGGGTGTAGTCCTCGACGGCCCTGGCCGGGTAGGCGAGCTCCGCGATCTCCCCGGGGAAGGCGCGGCGGAACTCCTGGCGGGAGAAGACCCGCTCCAACTTGCGCTGGGCGGCCGGGGGCAGGTCGGCGCCACGGTCGTCCATAATGACGATGTCCACGCTCTGCGGGTCTCCCGGCGTGGTGCGCAGCGCGATCCCGCCGGCCGCCGGACCTCTGGCGGTGTGGAAGCGGGCCACCGGCAGCGGGGCCGCCTCCAGATCGAGCACGTTGATCGCGCCGGCGGTGAGCGCGCCGATGACGGCCCGCTTGAGCGCCCTGGCGGCCAGGGAGCAGTCGCGCGAGGTGACGACGTGCTCGCCCTTCTTGAGAGTGGTGGCGTACGCGCTGGCCAGGCGGACGCACAGCTCGGCGGTGATCTCGACGTTGACCAGGCCGCTGACGCCTCTCGGGCCGAAGAGGTTGCGCTGGCCGCGCGACTCCCAGATGACGCTGGTGTTGACGACCGCGCCGGCCTCGATGGTCTTGAACGGGTAGACCCTGACGCCGCTGGAGACGTACGCCTCCGCCTCGATGACGCATTCGTCGCCGATGACGGAGTTCTCCTCGATGCGGGCGCCGGCCATCACGTCGGTGCTCTTGCCGATGACGCAGCCCCGCAGGTGGGTGCCGGGGCCGAGGTAGACGTTGTCATGGACGACCGCGCGATGCAGGAAGGCGCCCTCGCGGACGACGACGTTGTTGCCGAGCACGGTGTATTCGCGCAACTCGGCCCCCGCCTCGACCTTGGCGTAGTCGCCGATGAGCAAAGGGCCCTTGAGCACGGCGTCGGGGTCGACCGCGGCGGAGTCGGCGGCCCAGACCCCCGGCGAGAGCTCGAAGCCGCCGATGTCCACCGCGACCCTGCCGGACAGGGCGTCGGCGTGGGCCTTGAGATAGCTCTCGTGGGTGCCGACGTCCTCCCAGTAGCCGTCAGCCACGTAGCCGTAGATGGCCGCGCCGCGGGCGAGGAGGGCGGGGAAGACGTCGGAGGACCAGTCGACGGGCTCCCCGGTGGCCACGGCGTCGAGGACCTCGGGCTCCATGACGTAGACGCCGGTGTTCACTGTGTCGGAGAAGACCTGGCCCCAGGTGGGCTTCTCCAGGAAACGCTGCACCCTGCCCTCGTCGTCGACGATGATGATCCCGAATTCGAGCGGGTTCGGCACGCGTTTCAGCCCGATGGTCACCAGAGCCGCATTCTCGCGATGGAACCGGATCATGTCCGTTAAATCGATATCCGTCAGCGCGTCGCCGGAGATGACCAGGAAACGATCGTCGCGGAGGCGGTCGGCGGCGTTCTTGACGCTGCCGGCGGTGCCGAGGGGCAGGTCCTCGGTGGCGTACTGGAGGTTCATGCCGAGCTCGTCGCCGTCGCCGAAGTAGGTGCGCACGAGCGCGGCCAGGAACTGGACGGTGACCACCGTCTCGGTGATGCCGTGCCGCTTGAGCAGGCGCAGGACGTGCTCCATGATCGGGCGGTTGGCCACGGGGAGCAGAGGCTTGGGCTGGTTGGCGGTCATCGGACGCAGCCGAGTGCCCTCCCCGCCTGCCATGACGACCGCCTTCACCCGATCACTCCTTCTTGGCCGAGGTTACGAGCCGGCGCACCTGTACCACATACAGCACCCCCGCCCACCAGTACAGGCCCGTTCCCCATAGGGCGAACGCCCACCCGACAATTCGGGCTATATCGGCATACCACCCAGTGTGGGAGGCAAGGAAGAGGAGAGGGAAGGCGTACATGAGATTGAACATGGCGGCCTTGCCCAGGAAATGCACTTGTAGTGCCTTATAGCCATGTTTGCGAAGTACGGGGAAGGAACACGCGACGAAGAGTTCGCGACCGACGATGACCGCGACCAGCCACCACGGGATGACGTCGCGCAGCAGCAGCGCGAAGATGGTGGCGAAGACGTAGAGCTTGTCGGCGGCCGGGTCGATGATCCGGCCCAGCCTGCTCGTCTGGTTGAACGCCCGGGCGATCTTTCCGTCGAGCCAGTCCGTGAACCCGGCGACCACGAGGATCCCGATGGCCCACCCGTCCGCTTTGGGCCCCAGAACCAGCCAGAGGAACACGGGTACGCCCAGGAGGCGCAGGAAGCTCAGCAGGTTAGGAACCGTCCAGATCCGGTCCTCGGCGGAAGTATCGCTCACGCAGCAGACCCTACTGCGTGGAACTCCACCACAGCGGTCCCGCCCGGGCTCCCTTCCTGGCAGACCCGCCGTCTCGCCGGAGGCCCGAAAGGGCCCGCCGGCCGCTCGCACACGAGCGCCCGCTCACCGTCCCGCTTCCGGTCCTGCGAGCCGCGGGACACCACCTCCGCGGGCGACCGGAGCGGGGTCGTCAGACGCGGAGGAAGGCGTGAGCGGAACCGAGAGGTTCGAACCCGAGCCTGCCGTAGAAGTCTTCCGGCCAGTCAGCCGCATCGGCCACCAGGAAGACCAGCTCGGCCTCCGCCACCTCCGCGAGCAGCTCGTAGCCGGCGGCGGCGAAAGCGGGCGCGAAGGTGGTGCCGAGCCGGTCGTCGTCCACGCACACCAGCCGGTGGGGCCGCTCGGCGAGCACGTCGTCCGCCGCCCGCAGCAGCTCTCCCGCATCCGGGTCGCCGGACCAGACGATCAGCTTGTTGTCGTCCTAGGAGCCGGGGAAGCGGTCGTCCAGCACCGCGAACCCGCCAGGGACCGGCACCTCGATGGGCGCCCTGCGCCGGGCGAAGGCGTGGGTGAAGCCGATGGCACGGGCCAGGTCTCCCGGCGGGGCGGCGCCGGCGAGATCGTCCATCAGCCGCGCACGGCCTTCAGGAACGCCCTGATGAGAGCCGGGTCCTTCACCCCCGGCGACGTCTCCACCCCGCTGGACACGTCGACCCCCCACGGCTCGGCGGCAGCGATCGCGTCGGCGACGTTGGCCGGGGCGAGGCCGCCCGCCAGCAACCACCGGCCGGACGGCCGGCCGCGCACGGCCGCCCACTCCCAGGGCAGGCCCGACCCGGCGTGTGGCGCGTCGACGAGGAGCAGGTCCTCGTCGAAGGCGCCGCACCGCAGGTCGGCCTCCGCGTCGACGGCCCTGACCAGGCGCACGCCGAGGTCCTTCAGAGCGGTGAAGTCGCCGTGCGGATGCCTGCCGTGCAGCTGCACGGCCCGCACCCCGGAGGCCAGCGCGGCGGCGCGCACCGTCTCGGGGTCTTCGCCGCGGAACACCCCGACGGTGAGCACGTGGGCGGGAACGAGCGCGGCCAGCGCGGCCGCCCGCTCGACGGTGATCCTGCGGGGGCTGCGGGTCATGACCAGCCCGATGGCGTCGGCTCCCGCCTCGACGGCGGCGGCAACGTGCTCGGGCTCGGTCAGCCCGCAGATCTTCACGTACACACCCCCGACCTTAGCGGCGGCGGCCTCCCTCCGGCGACCGCACCCGTCGCACGGCCAGGACCCCGCAGGCGACGGCCCCCGCAGGATGTGCCGCCGCCGGACGGGACGCCTGCCAACCCCGCGAGCGGGCGCCAGGCGCTCAGCCGCGGGGTCATGAACGGGCGCTCACCGTAGAGCCGGGGCAGGCGCTCAGCCGCGAGGGGGGCGTACGGGGCGGAAGGAGGCGTCGACCAGGCCGGTGCGGTGGGCGACGACGGCGGCCTGGATGCGGTTGCGCAGACCCAGTTTGTCCATCGCCGCCGCGATGTGGGTCTTGACGGTGGTGACGCCCACGTGCAGCTCCTCGGCGATCTCCGCGTTGGACAGGCCCGCCCCCACCAGGGCGAGCACCTCGACCTCCCGCTCGGTCAGCCCGGCGGGCGGGGCGGGCGCGACGTGCTCCTCCCCCGCGGCCAGGAACCGCTCCACGACCCTGCGCAACACCGACGGCGCCAGCAGTTGCTCCCCGGCCGCCGCGCGGCGCACGGCGTCCACCATGCGCTCGGGGTCGTCGTCCTTGACCAGGAACCCGACCGCGCCGGCCCGCAGGGCGGCGTAGACGTTGGCGTCCTCGGCGAACGTCGTCAGCACCACGATCCTGCCCCCCGGACGGGCTCTGAGCACGCGTTTGATCGCCTCCAGGCCGTCGACCTTGGGCATGCGCAGGTCCATGAGGATCACGTCGGGCAGGTGGCGTTCGGCCAGCCGCACCGCCTCGGCGCCGTCGACGGCCTCGCCGACCACCTCCATGTCGCCCGCGGCCTGCAGCAGCATGCGCACGCCCGCGCGGACGAGCGCCTGGTCGTCGGCGATCAGCACGCGGATCACGCGACGCTCCCTTGGGGCAGGCGCGCGGGCAGGTGGGCGGCCAGGAGCCAGCCGCCCTCGCCGTCGGGGCCGGCGGACAGGGTGCCGCCGAGGGCGCGGACGCGTTCGCGCATGCCGGCCAGTCCGCGCCCGGAGGAGGGCAGGCGCTCGATGTCGGTGGGCGGCCGGCCGTTGCGGATCTCCACGGAAAGTCCGTCGCCTGACGGGGTGACGCTGACGCGGACCTGCGTGCCTGGTCCGGCGTGTTTGAGCACGTTGGTGAGTCCTTCCTGGACGATACGGGCGGCGGACGCGCGGGCGATGAGCGGAGTGCGGTCGGCGGCCGGGTCGAGGTCGAGGCCGACGTCGAGGCCGGCGGCGGCCATGCGTTCGGCCGACTCGCGGATGACGTCGGCGGGGTTGGCCAGTAGGCCGGGCTGCCTTTCGGGGTCGCGCAGCAGGTCGAGCAGCTCGCGCAGGTCCTGCAGCACCTGGTGGCCGGCGTCGCGGATGTCGGTGAGGGCGTCGGCGACGGGGCCGTCGGGCGCGGCGTAGCGGGCGGCGCCGGCGCGCAGCACCATGGCGCCGACGTGGTGGGCGACGATGTCGTGCACGTCGCGGGCGATGTGCTCGCGTTCGGCCAGCTGGTCGGCCCGCACCTGCGCGACGGCAGCGCGGGCGGACTCCTCGGCGCGCAGCCGTTCCGCGGCCAGGGCGGCCTGCCGCATCCCGAGGTAGCGGCCGATCGCGATCGGCGTGGCCACCAGCGTCATCAGCACGCCGACCCGGAACGGGGTGACCTCGGTCTCGTGGCCGACCACGGCGATCGCGGTGAGCAGGCAGCCGGTCAGGTAGGCGGCCGCGACCCAGGCCCACGACCCCACCCGCATGGAGAACACGCCGATCGCGGTCAGGGTGAGGATCACGCAGGTGTTGACCGTGTTGTTCAGGTACGTGTCGGCGGAGACGAGCAGCACGCCCTGCAGCAGGAACACCAGTCCTGGCAGCCGCCTGGCGATGCCCAGTGACAGGCCGCCCACGACGGCCAGCAGACCGACCACCCAGACGGGCTGCGCGCCCAGGTGCCAGGAGGTCCACGTGCTGAGCACGGTGATGGCGACCCCGCCGGCGGCGAGCAGCGCGTCGGGCGTCACGTCGCGCTCCTCCAGCCGCCCCGCCGTGCTGCGCAGGTAGGCGCCGAGCACGGCGGGGAAGACCGGCAGAAGGACGGAGTACATCCAGGTGTTGGCGCTCGGCGCGATGCCGTGGTCGGCGATGTTGCACGCGGTGGCGACGATCGTGACGGCCACGGCCGCGGTGGTGGCGCGCAGGCCGGAGCGGTGCCCCACCACGCCGAGCGCGACGCAGATGAGGATCTGCGCGGTGTTGGAGGTGAACGAGCCGATCTGGTCGGTGACCATGAGCAGCGCGGCCAGATAGAAGGTGACGGTCACCGGCCGGTGCCGGACGAGCCCCATGGGCAGTCCCGCCAGCAGCGCCATCGGGAGGTTCATCTCCGCGGGCAGGAACTCGGTGTCGCCCGCGTGCGCCGTCGTCAGCAGATCGAGGCCCACGCCGGAGACGGCGAGCAGGACATCGAGAGGGACACCGCGCCAGCGCATGCGCACAACGGTATCCGCCCAGCGTGGAAGGCCGGTCCTCCGCTTGGACGGCTCCGCCTCCTCCTACTGGCCGCACATCCGCCCGGAGGACGGAGCGACCTATCAAGATCTTGCCCCTAAAGTCGTGCCATGTCGAACGACAGCGCACTCTTCCTAGGCCAGTTCCTGCGTGCCCCCACCAAGGTCGGCGCGGTCGCCCCCAGTTCGCGCCGGCTGGCGACGAACGTCTGCGCGCCCATTCCCGAGCGGGGCGAGCCGACCGTCGTGGAGCTGGGGCCCGGCACCGGCCCGTTCACCGCGGAGATCCAGCAGCGGCTCGCCGGGCGGGGCCACCATCTCGCCGTCGAAGTCAACGATCTGATGGCGCAGCTGCTCGCCGAGCGCTTCCCCACCGTGGACGTGGCGCACGCCGACGCGGCCCGGCTCGGTGAGTTGCTGCGCGAGCGGGGGCTGCGGCAGGCAGACGTGGTGGTCAGCGGGCTGCCGTGGGCGGCGTTCCCGGAAGAGACGCAGCGTGACCTGCTGCGCGCCGTGACGTCGGCGATGAGCCCGGTGGCGGCGTTCACCACGTTCTCCTACGTGCACGCCATCCCGCTCAACTCGGCCCGGCGCTTCCGCGCGCTGCTGGCCGAGCGGTTCGAAGAGGTCGTGCCGGGGCGTACGGTGTGGCGCAACCCGCCTCCGGCCTTCGTGTTCCACGCGCGGCGGCCTCGACCCTGATCAGAACATGATTCTACGATGGCGTGATGGATTTCACCCTTCCCGAGAGCGCCCTCGCCGTCCAGCGCGGCATCGGCGACATCTGCTCCCGATACGACCTCGGCTACTGGCAGCGGTGCGAGAACGACAAGCGCTGGCCCGAGGAGGTCTGGGACGAGCTGGCCAAGGGCGGCTGGCTGGGTCTGGCGGTGCCGGAAGAGCACGGCGGCGGCGGGCAGGGGCTGCTGGAGCTGGCGGTGGCCACGGAGACGCTTTCGGCGTCGGGCGCGGCGGGCGGGTCGGCGTTCACGTACGTGCTGACGCCCGGCTTCGGCGCGCTCACGATCGACCGGCACGGCAGCGCCCCGCAGCGGTCGGAGCTGCTGCCCAGGCTGGCCACGGGTGAGGTCGAGACCTGCTTCGCGCTGACCGAGCCGGACGCCGGATCCAACTCGCTGGCGATCACCACGTCGGCCCGGCGCGACGGCGGCGATTTCGTGGTCAACGGACAGAAGATCTGGATCACCGGCGTGCAGCGGGCCACCTGGATGCTGCTGGTGACCAGGACGGTCCCGGCCGCGGAGGCACGTCCGCGCAGCCACGGGCTGACGGTGCTGCTGGTGAACGTGCCCGAGGCGGTCGCCGCCGGACGCCTGTCCTACCGTCCGATCCCCAAGATGGGTGCGAACACGACGCCGTCGAACATGGTGTTCATCGACGACCTGCGGGTGCCCGCCTCCCACGTGATCGGTGAGGTGGACCAAGGTGTGGCGGTGTTGTGGGACATCCTCAACCCCGAGCGCGTGCTGCTGGCCGCCTCGGCGCTCGGCACGGCGGAGGTCGCGCTGAGGGTGGCCGTCGACTATGCCAAGGACCGAGAGGTGTTCGGCCGGCCCATCGGCGCCAACCAGGCGATCTCCTTCCCGCTGGCACAGGTCAAGGCCAAGATCGAGCTGGCCAGGTTGATGATCTACAAGGCCGCGTGGTGCTTCGACCGGCGGCTGCCGTGCGGCACCGAGGCCAACATCGCCAAGCTCACGGCGTCACAGGCGGCCTGGGAGGCGGCCGACGCGGCGTTCCAGACGCACGGCGGGATGGCCTATTCCCACGAATATCCGGTCGCCAGGCTGCTGACCGACGCCAGAATCGCAAAGGTCGCACCTGTGACCGAGGAGCTCCTGCTCAACTACCTCGCGACCCAGGTGCTCGGACTCCCCCGCAGCTTCTAACGGCCGGTCTGACCGGCCACCGGTTCTGGTTGGCCGGTCTGGCCGGCCGGTCTGGCCGGCCGCGAAAGGTGCGGCGCCGACGGCCGCCCGATCTGGCGCGTTCGCCCCGCTCGTCCACCGGGCCATCGCCGCGCTCTCTCCCCCTTCGTTGCCGTACGGCGTGCGCCGGACGCCCTGCGAGGCTCTCGGCTCCGCGTCCGCCGGGGCGGCGTTCTCGGCCTCGGCGAACAGTGCCTGCCGGTGCCGGCGCGGCCATCTGGTCGACCTTCGCGCTGCGCCTACCCGCGCGGGCGGCAAGCACACCCGGCGCTCAGCCGAAGGACGGCGGCCGCTTCGCCCGCAGGGCGCGCACGCCCTCGGTCACGTCGGGCCCGGTGAAGCCGAGGAACTCCATGGCGAGGGAGGCGTCGAACGACGGCCCCGCCAGGCGCAGCCAGTTGTTGAGCGAGTATTTCGTCAGCCTGATCGCCTCCTGGGCGCCGGCGGCGAGCCGTACCGCGATCTCCATCGCCCTGTCGTGCACCTGGTCGTCGTCGACGCAGAGGCTGACCAGCCCCATCCGCTCGGCCTGCTCGCCCGTCACGGGCTCGCACAGCAGCAGGTGGTATTTCGCCTTGGCCAGCCCGCACAACAGCGGCCAGACGATCGCGGCGTGGTCGCCCGCGGCGACGCCGAGCCGGGTGTGACCGTCGATGATCCGCGCGGTGCGCCCGGCGACGGAGATGTCGGCCAGGAGCGCGACGGCGAGCCCGGCGCCGACGGCGGGGCCCTGGATGGCCGAGACGATCGGCTTGGAGCAGTTGAGGACGTTGTAGACGATGTCACGGGCCTCGGCGAAAACGCGCAGCCTGGTGGCGTGGTCGCGGGTCATCTCCTCGATCATGGACAGGTCGCCGCCGGCGGAGAACGCCGTGCCCTCTCCCCGGACGAGCACGGCCCTGACGCCGTCGTCGCGGTCGGCGTCGCGCCAGATCTCGCCCAGCTCGCGGTGGGCGGTGGCGTCGACGGCGTTGAGCCGGCCGGGCTCGCTGATCGTGACCCGCAGCACGCCGTCGGCCGGAGTGTCGATCTTCAGCTTGGTGTAGGTCACAGCGCCTCTCGCAGCCGCCCCGCGATGTGGTCGCGGGCCTCGCCCGCATGGTCGAACAGGCCGGGCAGGCCGAAGAAGTTGTGCACCGCGCCGTCGAACCTGTGCAGCTCGACCGGCACGCCCGCCTGCTTCAGGCGTTGCGCGTAGCTCTCGGCCTCGTCGCGCAGCACATCGTATTCGGCCGTCACGATGGTGGCGGGCGCCAGGCCGGCGACGTCGGGCAGGCGCAGCGGGGACAACCGCGGGTCGGCCGGGTCGGCGTCGGGGGCGTACTGGCGGGCGAACCACGCCATCTCCCCGGCCTCCAGCCCGAAGCCCTTGGCGAACTCCGTGTAGCTGGGCGTCTCCATCGCCACGTCGAGCACCGGATAGACGAGCACCTGGTGGGCCAGCCTGAGCCCGGCGTCGCGGGCCTGCCATGCGGCGACGGCCGCCAGGTTGCCGCCCGCGCTGTCGCCGACGACGGCCACGCGGCCGTTGCTCTGGTAGAAGGCGGGCCTGGCGAAGATGTCGCGCACGACCGTCCACGCGTCGTCGGCGGCGGCCGGGAAGGCGTGCTCGGGGGCCAGCCGGTAGTCGACGGACACGACCACCGCGCCGGTGCGGATGGCCAGGTCGCGCCCCAACGCGTCATTGCGCTTGACGCTGCCGAGGACCCACCCGCCCCCGTGGAAATAGACCACGACCGGCAGCGGGCCGTCGCCGGGGTCGGCGCGGTAGATCCGGATCGGCACGCCCTCCGCGCGCTCGTCGCGGACGAACGGCAGCTTGGTGAGCGGGCCACGCTGGGCCGCCAGGCCGTCATTCGCGCGCAACTCCTGGATCTCGGCCAGGTCGAGCGTGGCCGGATCGGCGCCCAGATCCGACGGATGGACGGCGATGTAGTCCCGCGACTGAGGGTGCAGCGGCATGATCGCAGCCTAGCGGGCCGCCTCCATGAACGCATCGAAGAGCCGGTCCTCGAGATCGCGCTCGGGATGCCATTGAACACCCACGCCGAACCGGTGGCCCTGCACCTCGACGCCCTCGACGATCTGGTCGTCGGCCCACGCCACGGCGAGCAGCCCGGCGCCGAGGCGGCGGACGGACTGGTGGTGCGGCGCGACGACCTCGACCCGGTCACCGATCGCCTTGCCGAGCTTGCTGGACACGCTGACCTGGAGTGTGTGGGGCGTGCCCGGCTCGGCGTGACGGTGGTTGCCGAGCACGTCGGGCAGCCAGGGGATCAGCGTGCCGCCCTGGGCGACGTTGAGCACGTGCATGCCCCTGGCGATGGCCAGGATCGGCACGTCGGCCTTGACCGCCGCCCTGGCCAGGGCCAGCTCGAAGCGGTCGCGGTGTTGCTGCCCCTCGGGGACCCGATCGTCGCGCTCGCCGTTGTAGGCGGAGGCGTCCACCTCGACCCCTCCGGCCAGGACCACCCCCCGCAGGCCGCGTACGTAGTCGTCGATGGCGTGCAGGCCGAGCGGCGGGAGCACCACGGGCG
Source organism: Nonomuraea diastatica (assembly GCF_004349015.1). Lineage (NCBI taxonomy): Bacteria > Bacillati > Actinomycetota > Actinomycetes > Streptosporangiales > Streptosporangiaceae > Nonomuraea > Nonomuraea diastatica. The sequence continues at coordinate 48,716 of NZ_SMKP01000021.1, read as the reverse complement.
CACCCCCGGCCCGGTCGACCGCCTTGGCGTAGGACGGCGGCGAGAGCACGGCCTCCCGCACCCAGTCGCTCCAGCGGGCGGCCTCGAAGTAGGCGGTGATACCGATCAGCGGACGGGACATGCGATCTCCAGGGGCATGGTGGAGTTCGTTCGGCCACCAGCCGGTCGAGGTGACGGCTACATGCCCATCATGGCGCACAGTCTTTCCGATATGTCACCCCTCCTCAAGATCCCCTCCCGCCACGTGCCTCCCACGCGGCCGGGCGCCGGCCGGGGCGATGGAGAGGCCCGCGCTCGTGGCGGAGCACCGTGATGCCCCCAGATGGGCGCATCCGGCTCACCCCAGCAGATGAATGCGACTTTTATTCACGATTACTGCCCGAAAACCGAGAAATCTCGTCCGGCCAGCGCCGCACGAGATTCTGCTTCGCCCCTATTAAAGGGAAATGGTTGTGACGCGTCATCGGCGGTGTAAGACTCTTTTGCGAGCGCAGCAGAGGTGCCGGGGAGGGACGTGCGCTCATCACCCGGACCGTCAGGGAGGTGAACGGCAAGACCGGAATTCGTTTCCGGTCACAAGTGGGGTGGGAACATGTCGTTGAATCCGCGCCTGGTCAAGGAGAGTTTCTCCGTCATCGAGCCGGTGGCCGAGCAGGCCACGGCCTACTTCTACGGCTGGCTTTTCGCTGAGAATCCACACCTGCGAGGGATGTTCCCGCCGGCCCTGGACGTCCAGGGCGACCGGTTGTTCAGCGCGTTGACCAGGATCGTGTGGAGCCTGGACAGCCCGGACAACATGGCGGCGTTCCTCGGCCAGATGGGCAGGGATCACCGCAAGTACGGCGTGGTCGCCGGCCACTACACGGCCGTGGGCAAGGCGCTGCTCGCCACGGTCCGCCGCTTCGCCGCCGACGTCTGGAGCCCCGAGATCGAGGAGGCCTGGGGGACGGCGTACGCGGGCGCCGCCAAGATGATGATCGACTCGGCCGAGGCCGACGCGGGTGTCTCGCCCGCCTGGTGGCTGGCCGAGGTGGTCGGCCACGAGTTGCGCCACCGGGACATCGCGGTCATCACGCTTCGGCCCGCGCAGCGGCTGCCGTACACACCCGGCCAGTACGTGACCGTGCAGACGGCGCGCTGGCCCCGCGTGTGGCGCACGTTCTCCATCGCCAACGCGCCGCGCCAGGACAACACGATCAGGCTGCACGTGCGGTCGGTGCCCGGCGGCTGGGTGTCGACGACGCTGACCAGGCACACGCGCGTCGGCGACACGGTCATGCTGGGGCCGCCGACGGGCACGATGGCACCGCGCGAGCAGAGCGTGCGCGACGTGCTGTGCGTGGCGGGGGGCACGGGCCTGGCGCCGCTGAAGGCGATCGTCGAGTCCATCATCGCCTCCGGCCGCCGGCCCGCCATCCACCTGCTGCACGGCGCCCGCACCGCCGGCGAGCTGTACGACCTGCCCGACCTGATCAGGATGGAGTCGGCCTTCCCGTGGCTGCGGGTCGTGCCCGTGGTGTCGGACCAGCCGTCGTACGACGGGATGCGCGGCCACCTGCCCGACGCCACCCGCCGCTTACGCTCCTGGGCCGAGCACGACGTGTACGTCTGCGGCCCGTCGCCCATGGTGAACGAGACGGTCCGCTGCCTGCAGCGCGACGGCGTGCCCCTGTCACGGATCCACCGCGACGTCGTGCACGCGGAACACTGAACGAAACCCCGAGCGGAACACCGAGGGGGACGCTGAGGGGACCCGATCGGCGATCAGGAGGTTGACAGCGGCGGCGGAACGGTGCCATCTGGAACTGATACGCCAAGTGGAGGTGGACTGTGCCATCCCCCGCCAGGCGCCGAGGAATCGGCGGGCTCCTGCCCCTACCTGCCGTCGTCGCCGCGACACTTCTCCTCACCTCCGCCTCCCCCGCCGGCGCGGCGGTGCCGCTGACCGAGATCGGGGCCGACGCGTACGCCAACGCCACCAGCCAGCACGCCACCCAGGCAGGGCCCGACACCTTCCAGTGGGGCTCGGTCATCGTGACCGCGCACCAGTCGGGCAGGTTCTTCGACGGCGGCGCCACCGGCATCGCCTTCGCCGCCTCGCCCGACAACGGCGGCACCTGGACGAAGGGGGTGCTGCCCGGGATCACCACGTTCGGCGGCGGCTCCCACGACCGGGTCAGCGACCCGTCGGTGGCCTACGACGCCCGGCACCGCGTATGGCTGATCGCGTCGCTGGCGCTGTCGGAGCAGGGCGGGATCACCGGGACGGCGGTGCTCGCCAGCCGCTCCGCCGACGGCGGCCGTACCTGGGACGCGCCCGTCACGGTCACCACGGCCGCCGAGGCCGGAGAGGCCGGCGACAGGAGCGACCACGGCGGGGACGGCGGCGGGGACCTGGACAAGAGCTGGATCGTCTGTGACAACACCCCGTCCAGCCCCTTCTACGGCCACTGCCACGCGGCCTTCGACGACCACGCCGCGGGCAACGCGATCACGATGGCGCGTTCCTCCGACGGCGGCCTGACGTGGACGGTGATCGCCACCCCGGAGAACGGGCTCGGCGGGCAGCCGGTCGTGCGGCCTGACGGGGCCGTGGTGGTGCCGTACCTGAGCGACAAGGACGAGATCCGCTCCATCCGCTCCAGTGACGGCGGCGCGAGCTGGGAGCCGAGCGTGCTGGTCACGGCCGTGCGGCGGCACACGGTCGCGGGCGGGCTGCGCGCGGCGCCGCTGCCGTCGGCGGAGACGGACGCGACCGGCGCCGTGTACGTCGCCTGGCACGACTGCCGCTTCCAGTACCAGTGCTCCGGCAACGACATCGTGCTGAGCAGGTCCGCCACCGGTGAGGAGTGGAGCCACGTCATGCGGGCCACCAGCGACGGCGGCGACCACTTCATCCCCGGTCTCGGCGTCGACCGCGCCAGCGCGGGCGGCACGGTCCGGCTCGCGCTCACCTACTACCGCTACCCCGACGCCGCCTGCACCACCGCCACCTGCCGGCTCACGGTCGGCTACACGTCCTCCACCAACGGCGGGGCCACCTGGGCGGCCCCTGAGGAACTGCACGGGGCGATGCCGCTGGACTGGTTCGCCGACACCGCGCAGGGCCGCATGGCGGGCGACTACATCTCCACCTCGGTCGTCCCCGGCGGCGCGGCCCACGCGGCCTTCACGGTGGCGGCGCCGCCTTCGGGCGGGGCGTTCGACGTGCGCACCTACACCGTCACCGGCGGCCTGCCGATCACGGGCGGCGGCCCGGCCCCGATCTCCGTCGAGGTGGCCACCGCGACGGGCGAGGAAGCGCCGGACCCGCCCGCCACGGCCCGCTAACCGCCCCGGGCACGACGGGCGTGGCGGGCAGGCGGCGGGAGTCAGCGGAAGGTGGCGGCGGTCTCCTCGTCGGCGGGCCAGAACATCTCGATGGCCAGCTCGGAGACCGTCACGTCCATCGGCGTGCCGAACGTCGCGATCGTGGTGAACATCGACAGCACCCGGTCACCGGCGGCGATGCGCAGCGGCAACAGGATGTCGCCCGGACCCGGCACGTGCGCCACGTTCAGGTCCACGCCCGGATAGGTGTAGGACGCGAGCTCGTCGTGGAGCTCGGCCAGGCGCCCGTCGCCGGACGTCTCGGCCTGCCTGCGCAGCCCGTGCAGCAGGTGGGCCCGCACCTCGGCCAGGTTGAGCAGCCGCCCGCCCATCGCGTCCGGGTGCAGTGACAACCGCATCACGTTGACCGGCTCCGCCAGCAGTTCCGCCGGCACTCCCTCCATGAACAACCCGCTCGCCTTGTTGGCCGCCACCAAGTTCCAGGCGACGTCCACCACGAGCGCCGGATACGGCTCGTGACCGGCCAGGATCCTGTCCAGCGCCTGCCGTACGACGTGCATCTCCGGAGCCCGGACCGCGCGTTCGGGATAGATCGGTGCGAACCCCGCGGACACCAGCAGCCTGTTGCGGTGCCGCAGCGGCACCTCCAGCTCCCCGGCCAGCTTCAGCACCATCTCGCGGCTGGGCCGGGCGCGGCCGGTCTCCAGGAAGCTGATGTGGCGCGCGGAGACACCGGCCTCGATGGCCAGATCGAGCTGGCTCACCCGCCGCCGCTGCCGCCACGACCGCAACAACTCACCATAAGACTCCTCATGTACGGCTACAGCTCCCATATCCGGAACGTTAGCGCCTGGAGGGAATGGTGACGATGACGTCCCAGGTCATGCGGGACCGGACCCGGAAGGAGCAGCGGGATTCCCCAGACCTCGGTAACTGTCGGTGGCGCGTGACACGATGGCCGCAAAGCGAACTTGGGAGTGTGTCATGAGTGACGCAGTGCTCGCGATCGGCACCCGCAAGGGCCTGTTCCTGGCCCGCTCGGCAGGCGGTGGCCCGTTCGAGATCCAGCCGATCCAGTTCTCCACGATCGCGGTGCCGTCGGTGGCCATCGACACGCGCGGCGGCACCCCCCGGCTGCTGGCCGGCGTCGAATACGGCCACTTCGGTCCGTCCGTCATGTATTCAAATGACCTCGGGCAGACCTGGCAGGAAGCCGAGCAGCCGCCCATCGCCTTCCCCGAGAAGACCGGGGCCACGCTCACCCGGGTGTGGCAGCTCGCGCCCTCGCCCTCCGAGCCCGGCGTGGTGTGGGCGGGTGTCGAACCGGGCGCGCTGTTCCGCTCGGAGGATCGCGGGGTCACCTACCGGCTCGCCGAGGGCCTGTGGGAGCACCCCCACCGCCCGCTCTGGGAGCCGGGCGGCGGCGGGCTGTGCCTGCACACGATCGTCAGCCACCCCGCCGACCCGGCGGTCATGGGGGTGGCCGTCTCGACCGGCGGCTTCTACCGCACGACCGACGGCGGCCTGTCATGGGAGGCCGCCAACCAGAACATCCGCGCCCCGTTCATGCCGGAGGGCAGGCAGTTCCCCGAGTTCGGGCAGTGCGTGCACAAGGTGACCGCCGACGCGGCCCGGCCGGACCGGCTCTATCTGCAGCACCACTTCGGCGTCTATCGCAGCGACGACTTCGGCGGCAGCTGGCACGACATCGGCTCGGCGCTGCCGTCCGACTTCGGGTTCCCGATCGTGGCCCATCCGTCGCGGCCCGACACGATCTTCGTGCTGCCGCTCACGGCCGACATGGACCGCACACCCGTCGGCCACCGCTACCGCGTCTTCCGCAGCGACGACGCCGGCGAGACGTGGCGGCCCTTCTCCGCGGGCCTGCCCGAAGGGCCGGTGCACGCGACCGTGCTGCGTGACGCGATGACCGCGTCGGAGGCGGGGGTGTTCTTCGGCACGCGCGACGGCGAGGTCTACTGCTCGCGCGACGACGGCGAGACCTGGTCGCTGGTCGGCCGGCATTTGCCCGACGTGCTCACCGTGCGCGCGGCGGTGCTCTAGCCGATGAGCAGACCGGTGATGTTGGTGGTGTTCGTGCTGCCCAGCTCGCTGCGCAGGTGGGTGAGCGGGATGCAGGAGGTCAAGGTCTTCGCGGTCGGCGCCGACCGCGACTCCCCGCCCACCCTGGGCTCGGCCCTCGACATGCTCCGGCGCACCCATCCGCTGCTGGAGGAGCGGCTGCGCGACGAGTACGGCCGCATCCGCAGGCACATCAGCATGATCGTGTGCGGCGAGAACGCCCGGGGGCTGGGCAGCCTCGACTGCGCGCTGCCGCCGGGCGCCGAGGTCTACGTGTTGCCCGCCCTCGCCTGAGCCCGGCACCCGCGGGCGCTCGCGGGCGGACGCGGCCGTTGACCTCGAAGGCCGCGTGGGCCGGACGGCGCCTCCGGGATCACGGTCTCCTGGCCGCGATCTTCTCAGGGGCTCGTCGACGCCGGCATGACGGCGATGAACGGCAGACCGAGCAGCCTGGCGACGTAGGCCTCACTGACCGCCGCCGAGCCGCTGGACCGGTGCCGCACGCCTACAGGGGAAGCAGGCGCTTGGAGACGTCGTAGACCCCGCCCATTCCCTGGGCGGGCAGGTCGTTCAGGGCTGCGGCGAGGGCCTTGGCCGAGATCACGTGCGTCCCCGTGGCGCCGTCGCGCCCGTTCGAATCCCAGACGGTGATCGTGCCCTTGGACCGGTCGTAGCCGTACGCGACGATCGCGTGGCCGAAGCTCCCGGCCGATGTGCTCCACGGCAGCTTGTTGACGACCACCGCGATGATCGTGGGCTTCTTGTGCACGCTCACCGCCTGGGAGACGCGCGCCATCAGCGCGAGCGGGTTGTTCTTCGCTTAGGTCAGGCGGAACACGTAACCCTTCGGCTTGACGTACGCGTTGAGCACGGCGAGGGTGTTCTCGCGCCGGGTCGCGCCGGCCTTCGGGTCGGTCTTCATCTCCTTGGCCAGCTGAGCTTGGGTGCGGCTGATACCGAACACACGCAGGACGATCGAGCTGGACGCCGGAGCGCAGTAGTAGCCGGTCTGCTGCATCTGGCCCTTGATCGCCACCGAGGACTTGGCGGGCGCGAACGGGAGCCCGGCGGGCTGGGCGCGGACCGGCGGCGCGGTGGTGGTCTGCGCGACCCGTTCGCTGTGCTGCCGCAGGTCGTGCCGCGCGGTGTCCCACGTGTACGGCGTATCGCACCAGGTGCATGACGGGGTTGCGGCGGGACAGCCGGATGACAGCCGGGGCGGCCGACGCCGGGCCCCTCGCCTTCCGGGGCCGGACCGGAAACGACCCGCGTCACAACCGGTAGATCCGGCGGGCGTTCCCCGAGCCGATCATGTGGGCGACCTTGGCCGCGTCCGCGACGCTCCACTCCCCCGAACCGAGCCTGGCCCTCAGCGCCGCGCCCATCGCCCGCCGGTAGGAGAGCGCGCCCAGGTAGCCGGTCTCGGCCACGGCGTGGCAACCGGAGCTGAACACCTGCTTGTGGAACGGCGCCAGCTCCAGCAACTCCTCCACCACCCGGGCCGAGGCGGCCGCGGTGTGCGGGAGCGCGAGCCCGACGTCCACGTAGACGTGCGGGTAGAGGCCGGCCAGGTAGGCGGCCTGGCGGTGGAACGGGTAGCAGTGCAGCAGGATCACCGGCACGGTGGCCGGCTGCAGCGCCCTGACCAGGGCACCCAGCCTGGCCGGGTCGCTGCGGTGCAGGTCGGGCCCTGAGCCGCTGAAGCCGGTGTGGAACTGCACGGGCAGCCCCCGCTCCCTGGCCACGTCGATCGCGATCCACAGCAGGTGGCGCAGCAGGACGGGGTCCGTCAGCGGCTCCTTGGGCTCGGACAGCCGCCGGTTGACCGCCGCGATCACCGAGCCCCTGCTGGGGCGGGACGGGTCGAAGTCGAGGCCGTGGAGCGACCCGATGACCGTCGTGAACGCGACCGCCCTGGCGGCCCTGGCGGTCAGCTCCTCGCCGAGGGCGTCAAGGTAGTCGACGGAGATCTGCGCCGTCTCGGCCACGCCGCGCTCGACGGCCTCGATCCGTACGAGCTCGTCGGCGGCGGCGCCGCCGTGGCGGCCCATCTCGGTGGCCGACAGCAGCTCGCCGTCCTCCCAGGCGCCGGCCGGTTCGGTGTCCACCAGGAAGGCCACCACGCCGGCCGCCGCCAGGAGCCGCCTGTTGACCTCGCCCGCGCCCAGCTCGGCGCGGCGAGCGAGGTAGACGGCGGGCGGCGCGTGCGGTTCGAGGTCGAGCAGCGGCGCGCACCAGCGGCGCACCGCCGTGCCGAACGGCGTGTCGAAGTGGGTGGTGCCGGGCGGCGCCGGGCTGCCGCCCTGGTTGATGAGCAGCTCGAACTCGGCTCTGGTCAGGTCGTCTCGCCGCACTCCGTGACAGTGGTGGTCGACGAGCGGGGCGAGCAGCGCGTCGCGCACCGTGCCGGGCAGGTCTGCGGGGAGCATGCGGGAACTCTAGGCGAGCCCCGCACGCTCCCGCGGGCGTTTTACCTACGGCAGAGACGCAGCACGTTGGCGATGACCTTCGCGCCCGCGCCGCCCTCCTGCGTCAGGATCGACTCGGGGTGGAACTGCACGGCGAAGCGCCGCCGCTCGGTGTCCTCGATGGCCATGACGTTGCCGTCGGGTGTGAGCGCGGTCGGCGTGAAGCCGACGACGCCGGGCCGCTTGGCGTGCAGCGAGTGGTAGCGGGCCGCGGTGAACTCCTCGGGCAGCCCCTCCAGCAGCGCGCCGTCCCCGAGCCGGGCGACCCTGCCGCGCTTGCCGTGCTCGGGGTAGTCGAGCAGCTCCAGCGTGCCGCCGGCGTGCTCGACCATCGCCTGCAGGCCGAGACAGACGCCGAAGACCGGCAGGTCACGGGCGTAGACCTGGTCGAGCAGCGCCGACATGCCGAAGTCGGTCGGCCAGCCGGGGCCGGGCGAGAGCACCACCAGGTCGGGGGCGATCTCGTCGAGCATGCGGGACGGGAAGCCGTGGCGCAGCGTCGTCACCACGGCGCCCTCCTGGCGGAAATAGTCGGCCAGGGTGTTGACGAAGGAGTCCTCGTGGTCGACGAGCAGCACCTTCATGCCGTGGCCCGGCTGCTCCCTGGTCTCGGCGGCGTCGGCCGCGCCGGTCCGGCCGACCGCGGCCAGGGCGCCGAGCAGGGCGCTGGCCTTCAGCTCGGTCTCGCGCTCCTCGGCCTCGGGGTCGGAGTCGAACAACAACGTGGCGCCGGCCCGCACGGTGGCCACGCCGTTCTCGATCTGGGCGGTACGCAAGGTCAGGCCGGTGTTCATGGAGCCGTCGAAACCGATGACGCCGATGGCGCCGCCGTACCACCGGCGGGTGGTGGCCTCGTGGTCCTCGATGAACTGCATGGCCCACGTCTTGGGGGCGCCGGTGACCGTGACGGCCCACATGTGGGTCAGGAAGGCGTCGAGCGCGTCGAACTCGGGGCGCAGCCGGCCCTCGATGTGGTCGACGGTGTGGATCAGGCGGGAGTAGAGCTCGATCTGGCGGCGGCCGATGACCTTGACCGTGCCGGGCACGCAGATGCGCGACTTGTCGTTGCGGTCGACGTCGGTGCACATGGTCAGCTCCGACTCCTCCTTGACGCTGGACAGGAGGGTGCGGATGGCCTCGGCGTCCTCGACCGGGTTGCTGCCGCGGGCGATGGTGCCGGAGATGGGGCAGGTCTCGACGCGGCCGCCGCTCACCCTGACGTACATCTCGGGCGAGGCGCCGACGAGGTGCTCGCCCTCGCCGAGGCTGATGATGAACTCGTACGGGGCCGGGTTGCTCTGACGAAGGCCGCGGTAGAAGGCGGACGGGTCGGCGCAGGTGGCGTGGAAGACCTGGCCGGGCACGACCTCGAACAGGTCGCCGCGCTTGAACTTCTCCTTGGCGGCGGCGACGACCTTGGCGTATGCGCCCTTCTCCGGGTCGGGCGGCACCTGGGCGGAGGCGACGGGGACCGCGGTGGCGCCCGTCCTGTCGAGGCCGCGAGTGGTGGCGCCGTCGACGGTGAACTCGTAGCGGAACTCGAGGCTGGTCTCGCGCTGCCGGTCGATCACGACGAGCCGGTCGGGCAGGTGCAGCACGAGGTCACGCTGGTCGTCGGGGCGGACGAGCTCCTGGCGGATCGGCTCGAACTGGAAGGCCAGGTCGTAGCCGAAGGCGCCGTAGAGGCCGAGGTGGGGATCGTCGCCCTTGAAGGCGGCGATGACCTCGCGGATCGCGGTGAACACGGTGGGCCGGCGGCTGCGCATCTCCTCCGGCAGGAGATCTCCGGGATCGCTGCCGGGCTCCGCCACGTGCACCTCGACGCGGTCGGCCGTGGGCTCGCTGACGGGCTTGCCCGCGGCCAGCAGGCAGGAGGCGACGGCGGGCAGCACGATCCTGCCGCGCTCGTTGAGCGCGATCGCCGCGATGGTGCGGCCCTTGGCGACCAGCTCCAGGCAGGGATCGACGTAGCCGAACGCCCAGCGGCTGTAGCGGCCCGGATAGTCCATGCCCGAGGAGAAGGCGCCCCCGCGTCTCTCCCCGAGGGCCGTCACGATCTCTTCGAGCGCCGCCTCGTCCACCTCGCGCGTCTCGCGCTCGACGACGATGCCCCCCGCAGTGGTATATCCGCTCGTCTCCACTTGCTGCCCCTTATCACGTCAACATGATGAGCCCCGGGGGCGGACACGAGAAAGGCCGCCATCCGGGGCGGCCGTCCTTTGAGGAATGCGAAACACGCGCCGCCTAGAAGCGGCGCCACCACTGGAGCTGAGCGTGATTTCGCATGGGGACAGGTTAGCCCCCCCACCATGATCGCGCAACGCGACCCGCCCGTCGCCCCCTGGTGTCGCCATTTTGAATACGGAGCCGTACTGTATTCAATTATCATCGGCCGAGAGGAGATCCGGATGACCCGGCGTGCCGGCGGAACGGATCAAGAGGAGCGACCGACATGACCGACCGCACGACGTCCGCGCGGCCGGCCGGCAGGCCGCGCAGCCAGGAGGCGGACCTGGCCATCCTCACCGCCGCGCTCGACGTGCTCATCGAGCAGGGCGCGAGGCACACCAGCATCGAGCAGGTCGCCAGGCGGGCCGGGGTGACCAGGGCGACGGTCTACCGCCGCTTCGCCGACAAGACCGCGCTGCTGGTGCGGGCCCTGGAGTGGGCCAACCACGACCACGACCCGGCGTTCACCGGCTGGCGGGACATCGACCACATGCTCGACGAGTGGGCCACCCATCTGGCGGTGCCGCGCAACCGCCGCCTGCTGCGCCGGGTCTACGGCGCCCGTGACGACTATCCGGAGCTGACCACGACGTACCGCCAGGTCAACAGGGGGCGGCGGGCCGCGATGGTGCACGAGCTGCTGCTCCGCACGCACGAGAGCGGGTGCTTTCCGGCCAGCGCCGATCTGGACGCCGTGCAGGAGGCGCTCAGCGGCGCCGTGCTCAACCACCTGGGCACCCATCCCGACGACGAGAGCGCCACCGAGATCAAGGCCTACTTCCTGCGCATCGCGTCGCAGCTCGGCTGGCGACCGGCGGGGGCGGAAGACTGACCCGGCCGCCCCGGGGCGCGGTGACCAGCCCGTCCACCTGCGCGAAGACCGGAAACGAACCTGGTCCGAGACGTGGTCTCTATGGCGACACTTCAGCTGACCAGATTACATTTCTTCTCGCAAAGTAACATTTCATGACAAGTCTTGCTTTCCGGACAACAGCTCTTCACTCTTCTCCACAGAGGCGTAAAGATCACCTCTTTTGTCCTAAGGAGAGCGCGTGCCCCACACCCCCCGCTGGCGTGCGATCCTGACCGGGATCGTCACCGCCGCCGGCCTCCTCGTCCCGCAGGCGGCCGAGGCGGCGCCCGACCCGGGAAAGATCAACAAGATCGACACCGTCGTCCAGGCGCAGCTGGAGCAGGACGACAAGGCCACCTTCTGGGTCCGGATGAAGGGATCCGCCGACCTGAGCGGCGCCCGCCGGGCCGAGACCAAGGACGCGAAGGCCGAGCAGGTCGTCAAGGCCAAGACCGAACGGGCCACGACCTCCCAGGCCGGCTTACGCAAGCTGCTGGACTCCCAGCACGCCGCGTACACCCCGTACTGGATCGTCAACGCGGTGCAGGTCACCGCGGACGAGAAGCTGGCGGCCGAGATCGCCAAACTGCCCGAAGTCGACCGCATCGACCCGATCCGCACCGTCGCGATCCCCAAGCCCACACCCGGCAAGGCCGAAGCCAGGGTGAACGCGGTCGAGTGGAACATCGACCGGGTCAACGCCCCGCGCGTCTGGAACGAGCTGGGCAACCGGGGCGAGGGCATCGTCATCGCCCACATCGACTCCGGCGCCCAGTTCGACCACCCCGAGCTGGTCGCGAGCTACCGGGGCAGGAACGCGGACGGCACGTTCAGCCACGACTACAACTGGTTCGACCCGGCCGGCGTCTGCCCGTCGCCCGCGCCGTGCGACAACAACGGCCACGGCACGCACACCATGGGCACCATGGTCGGCGCGAACGGCATCGGCGTCGCGCCGGGCGCCCGGTGGATCGCCGCCAAGGGCTGCGAGTCCAACTTCTGCAGCGACGCGTCGCTGATCGCCGCCGGCCAGTGGATGCTCGCCCCGACCGACGTCAACGGCGAGAACCCGCGCCCCGACCTGGCGCCCGACATCGTCAACAACTCGTGGGGCGGCGACGGGTTCGACCCGTGGTACAAGCCGGTCGTCGAGGCGTGGATCGCGGCGGGCATCTTCCCGGCCTTCGCCAACGGCAACGAGGGGCCCTCCTGCGAGACCTCCGGCTCCCCCGGCCAGTACGTCATGAGCTACAGCGCGGGCGGCTTCGACGTCGACAACGCGCTGTACCGCAATTCGAGCAAGGGCACGGGCGAGGACGGGGAGACCAAGCCGAACATCGCCGCGCCCGCCGTCAACGTGCGCTCCTCGACGCCCGGCGGCACGTACGACACCTACACCGGCACGTCGATGGCCTCCCCGCACGTGGCGGCCACGGTCGCGCTGATCTGGTCGGCCGCGCCCGCCCTCGCAGGTGACGTGGAGGCCACCCGGCCGCTGCTGGACACCACCGCCGTGGACGTCGACGACACCAGCTGCGGCGGCACGGCCGCCGACAACAACGTGTGGGGCGAGGGCAGGCTCGACACCTTCGCCGCCGTGCAGGCCGCTCCCACCGGGGAGAGCGGCGCTCTCGAGGGCGCCGTCACCGCGGGCGGCGAGCCGGTGGCCGGGGTGACGATCACGGTGACCGGGCCGCTCAGCCGGAGCGTGACCACCGGCGAGGACGGCGCGTACGCCATCCCCCGCCTGCTCCCGGGCGACTACGAGCTCAGCGCCGAGAAGTTCGGCTACGACACGGCCACCGCCGCCGTGACGGTCGCCGCAGGGCAGACGGCGACCACGGACGTGACCATGGCCAGGAAGGCGTCGGGCGTGGTGTCCGGGACGGTCACCACGGCGGGCACGCCGGAGGCCGGCGCGACGGTGGCGGCCACCGGCACGCCGGTGAGCGCGGTGACCGACGCGTCGGGCCGCTACAGCCTGACGCTGCCGCACGGCGACCACGAACTGGTCGTCACCCCCGTCTCCCGCTGCTCCAGCGGCGCCACGGCCGAGGTGATGGTGGCCGGCGACGTGGTCAAGGACGTCGAGCTGCCGCTGCGCGGCGACAACTTCGGCTACACGTGCGCGATCGGCGCGCAGGCGTACGTGGCGGGCACCGAGAAGCTGGCGCTGACCGGCGACGACGAGGCCCAGCAGGTGACGCTGCCGTTCGCGGTCCCGTTCTACGGCACCGGCCACACGAAGGCCTGGATCGCCACGAACGGGTTCGCCACCTTCGCCGCCGACCGGGTGACCGCCGCCGGCAACGGCACGCTCCCGGCCTCGGGCACCCCGAACACCGCGGTCTACCCGTACTGGGACGACCTCAGGGTGGACGACCAGGGCGGGGTCTACACGGCGGTGACGGGCACGGCGCCGAACCGCACGTTCGTCATCGAATGGCGCAACGTCACCTTCTACAACGACGCGGACCAGCGGCTGTCGTTCGCGGCGCTGCTGGGCGAGAACGGCTCGATCGGCTTCCGGTACAAGGACGTGGACAGCGAGCGCGAGCAGGGCGCCAGCGCCACCGTCGGCGTGGAGAACGCCGCCGGCGACGACGCGCTGCTCTACTCCTACGAGGAGGCGGTGCTGTCCACGGGGCAGGCCCTGACGTTCACGGCCGGCAGGCACGGCCTGGTCACCGGGGCGGTCACCGACGCCAACGACGGCGAGCCGCTGGCCGGGGCGACGGTGAAGGTGGGCGACGTGGCCACGTTCACCACCGGCGAGGACGGCCGCTTCTACGGCCAGGTGCTGGCGGGCGACTACGAGGCCGAGGTGTCCAAGGAGCACTACGGCACGTTCACGCAGCCGGTGACGGTCGCGCCCACGGTGGTGACGTCGATCGACACGGCGCTGGTCACGGGACGGGTGAGCGCGTCGGCCGCGGAGCTGACCGTGGTGCTGCCGGCCGGGTCCACGCGTACCCGGACGCTGGAGCTGACGAACCTGGGATCGCCCACCGCGTACACCGTGACGGGCGGCGAGTGGTTCACCGTGACGCGGGCGGAGGGCGAGCTGGCCAAGGGGCAGTCGGTGGAGCTGGAGGTGACGGTCTCCAGCGACGGCGTCACCCCCGGCGCCGTACGCGAGGGGACGCTGCTCGTGAGATCGGCCAGCGGCCGCCAGCCGACCATCGAGGTCGCGGTGACGGTCGTGGTGCCCAGGCACCAGGTGGCCGTCGACGTGGGCGGCTCCAGGAACGTGACCGACGACGCCGGTGACGCCTGGACGCGGGACAGGAAGTACGCCCCGGGCGGCCACGGCTACGTCGCCGACCACAGCCGGACGCGCAGCACGTCCAGGACCATCCGCGGCACCGGCGACCAGTCGCTGTTCAGGACGGCCAGGGAGGGCATGCTGGAGTACCGCTTCGACGGCGTGCCGGCGGGGACGTACACCGTCGAGCTGGACTTCGCCGAGATCCGCAACATGCAGATGGGCCGGCGGGTCTTCGACGTGCTCGTCGAGGGTCAGCTCGCGATCCCGGCGCTCGACCTGGCCCTGGAGGCGGGCACGTACACGGCCGTGTCCAGGCAGTACACGGTGAAGGTCACCGACGGCCAGCTCAACGTGCGCTTCGCGACGCGGGAGGGGGCGACGCTCGTCAACGCCGTCCGCGTCTCGGAGCGTCCGGACAAGGCGATCCCGTAGCGGCGACGCCGGCCTGAGAACCGGCCTGGGAACCGGCGCCCGCCCCCGCGTGCGGGGCGGGCGCTTCCACCCCCGGGTGCCACCTCCGGGGCCGCTTCTGTTACTGGTAAGTACATGAGACGTGTGCGGCTCCAGCGTGATCTTCCCGTGCCGATGCCTGACGGCGTGACGCTGCTGGCCGACCACTACGCTCCCGCCTCGGGCGAGCGGGCCCCCGTCATCCTGATGCGCTCACCGTACGGCCGGCGCGGCTGGCTCGGCCTGGTCTACGGCCGTGGTTTCGCCCGGCAGGGCTTCCACGTCGTCATCCAGAGCTGCCGCGGCGGCTTCGGCTCCGGCGGGCTGCTCGACCCGCTCGGCGACGAGCACGACGACGGCCTGGCCACCGTGGCGTGGCTGCGCGAGCAGCCGTGGTACGGCGGCTCGTTCGCCATGTTCGGCCCCTCCTACCTGGGTTACACGCAGTGGGCGATCGCCCCCTACGCCGGGCCGGAGCTGAAGGCCATGGCCACGCAGATCACCGCCTCCCAGTTCCGGGACGCCGCCTACGTGGGCGGCGCGTTCGCGCTGGAGTCGGCGCTGAGCTGGACGACGCTCACCGACGGCCTGTCGCGGCGGTTCGGCGGCGCCTCGGTGCTGACCGCGCCCCGGCTCACCCGCAGGGCGGTCCTGTCGGGCCGCCCGGTGGCCGAGCTGGACGTGGTCTCGGCCGGCCGGCCGCTCCGCTTCTACCAGGACCTGATCGCGCACCACGAGGACCCACACGTCCCCTACTGGGAGAAACGCGACTTCTCCCCCAAGGTGGGCGAGGTGGAGGCGGCGGTCACGATGCTGGGCGGCTGGTACGACGTCTTCCTCCCCTGGCAGCTCAAGGATTACGCGGCCCTGCGGGCGGCGGGACGGCGGCCCTACCTGACGATCGGGCCGTGGTACCACATCGACGCCCGGCACGGGCGTCCCACGCTGGCCGAGGCGACGGCCTGGTTCCGCGCGCACCTGCTCGGCGACTACTCAGGGCTGCGCCCCGACCCGGTGCGGATCTACGTGACGGGCGCCGGGCAGTGGCGCGACCACTCCGACTGGCCGGTGCCCGGGATGCGGGAGCAGCGCTGGCACCTGCAGCACGGGTTCGGCCTGGGGGTGGAGAGCCCGTGCGAGGCCGAGCCCGATCGTTTCCGCTACCACCCCGCCCATCCGACGCCGGTGATCGGCGGGCCCGTGCTGCTCGGCGACTCCAGGCCGCGCGACCAGCGGCGGCTGGAGCAGCGCCGCGACGTGCTGGTCTACAGCTCGCCGGCGCTGAGGGAGGCGGCCGAGATGATCGGCCCGGTCCGCGCGGAGCTGTTCGTACGGTCGAGCACCCCGTTCGTGGACGTCGTCGTGCGGGTGTGCGACGTGCACCCGCACGGGCGCTCGATCAACGTGTGCGAGGGCGTGCGCCGTCTGGGGCCGGGCGAGGGCGGCGGAGTGCGCCGGGTGGAGGTGGACCTGTGGCCGATGGCGCATCGGTTCGGGCGCGAGCACCGGATCAGGCTGCATGTGGCGGCCGGGGCGTACCCGACGATCGCCCGCAACACCGGCACGGGCCACCCGCTCGCCGCGGGCGGCGCCATGGTGCCCGCCGACGTCGAGGTGTTCCACTCTCCCGAGCATCCCTCCGCCGTAGTGTTGCCGCTGTGCGCGCCTCACGGTTGATGTCGCTGGTCCTGCTGCTGCAGGGTCGGGGCGGGATGACGGCGGCCGAGCTGGCCGCGGAGCTGGAGGTCTCGGAGCGGACCGTGCACCGCGACGTGCTCGCCCTGTCGGAGGCGGGTGTGCCCGTCTACGCCGACCGGGGGCGGGGCGGCGGCTACCGGCTGCTCGACGGCTACCGTACGCGGCTGACCGGGCTGGACAGGTCGGAGGCGGAGGCGCTGTTCCTGTCCGGGGTGCCGGGGGCGCTTCGGGAGATGGGGCTGGCGGAGGTCGCGGCCACGGCCCGGCTGAAGGCCGCCGCCGCCCTCTCCCCCGCCCTGCGCGACGCTCCGGTGGTCGCCGCGCAACGTTTCCACCTGGACGCGCCCGGCTGGTTCGCCGGCGACGACCCGCCCCCGGCCGCACTTGGGCCGCTGGCCAGGGCCGTGTGGAGCGACCGCCGCGTCCGCGCCGTCTACAAGGGCTCCGCCCGCACGCTGGAGCCGTACGGGCTGGTGCTCAAGGCGGGGACCTGGTATCTGGCCGCCCAGCTCGCGGCGCGGTTCCTCATCTTCCGGGTGCACCGGTTCGGCGAGGTCACCGAGCTGGCCGAGCCCTTCGACCGCGACCCGGACTTCGATCTGGCCGCCTTCTGGTCCGGCCGGTCGGCGGAGTTCAGCCGCTCGCTGCTCAGGGACGTGATCACGCTGCGGCTCACCGAGCGCGGGGTGCGGATGTTGCGGCACGTCGCCGACCCGGCCGCGGTCGACGACGCGCTCGCCTCGCTCCAGCCCGACGGCACCGTGCGGCTGGGGGTGGAGTCGACGCAGGTGGCGTACGCGCAGGTGCTGCGGTTCGGGCCGGAGGCGGAGGTGCTCGACCCGCCTGAGCTGCGCGCGATGCTCGCCGACGCCGCCGCCCGCATGGCGCGGCTCTATGGCCGCTGAGCGTCAGCGATAGACCTCCCAACCGGCGTCGCCGCCCTTGTCGAGGACCTCGGTGATGAAACGCCACACCTGGGGGCGGCTGCCGTCCACGTCGGTGACGCCGTACGCGTCGGCCAGGTCGCCGCTCTCCACCGATCGGCCCGACCAGCGCGCCTTGTCCGGGTCCTGGGCGAGCGCGGCCACGCCTCTGCCGATGTAGGCGGGCGTCTCGGAGACCATCCAGGCGCGCTGATGACCGCTCTCAACCGTCGCCTCGCGCCAGTTGTCCTCGCTGACGCCGTAGTGCTCGAGCATCGCCTCCGAGCGCAGGTAACCCGGCGTGACCACCACGGCCGTGCCACCGTACGGGCGCAGCTCGGTGGACCAGGCGAACGCCAGCCGGTTCACCGACCACTTGGCCAGGTCGTAGTAGACGTTCTCCCGGTAGCGGGTCTCGTTGTAGGCCCGGGTGCCGTCGGTGACTTCCACCACGAGCCCGCCCTCGTTCTTGACGAGGAGCGGGAACAGGTGCCTGGCGCTGATGATGTGGGTGTCGATGGCCAGCCTGAGCAGGCGCAGCCCGTTGTCCAGGTCGTGCTTCCAGACGGGCGTGTCCCACTCCCACAGGTGGTCGCCGCCCCACACGTCGTTGACCAGCACGTCGAGCCGGCCGTGGTCGCGTTCGACCCGCCCGGCCAGCGCCGCCACCTGCTCCGGCACCAGGAAGTCGGTCTGGACCGGGATGCCCGTGCCGCCGGCCGCGGTCACCAGCTCGGCCGTCTCCTCGATGGTCTCCGGGCGGTCCATCTCCGAGCGCCCGGCGCGGGTGCTCCTGCCCGTGCAGTACACCGTCGCCCCGGCCGCGCCGAGCCCAACCGCTATGCCTCGTCCTGTTCCGCGGGTCGCGCCCGCCACTACGACAATCATGCTTCCGATCGTCGCGCGAAAAGAGGACATCTCATGTCATGTTTTTCGCGAACCGTTCGGCGCAACCGACCGACCGCTCAGCGATCGGCTCTCACGGTCGCGGCGCACCTGTCACTAGGGTCTGTACGGGCGACGTGACCCTCCTGGTCCAGGCGTCTCAGATGCCGGGCCCCTGACCGACATTTAGGCCAAACCGTAATATGACGGACATTGGGTTACATATCCCCGCAAAGTTACTCTCCCTCTGCTGACTAATCGTCAGGAGCCGGTCACAAGCGGCTCCGATCCATTCATCGGAGGGTCGATGACTACCGGGGAACCCGGGCAGCCACGCACCGACCGCAGCCCATGGAACTGGCTGCTCGTCGTGCCGATCGTGCTGCCGCTGCTGACGTTCCTGTTCAACGCCGACGAGCCCCGCCTGCTGGGCTTCCCGCTCTTCTACTGGCTCCAGCTCGCCTTCATCGTGGTGGGCGTCACGTGCACCACCATCGTCTACAGGATGACCAAATGAGCGGGCACGTGACCGAGCTGGTCGTCTTCACCCTGCTGTTCGTCCTCGTCAGCGGGATGGGGTTCGTCGCCTCGCGCTGGCGGCGGCCCGACGACCTGGCCAGCCTCAAGGAATGGGGCCTCGGCGGGCGCAGCTTCGGCTCATGGATCACCTGGTTCCTGGTCGGCGGCGACCTCTACACCGCCTACACCTTCGTGGCGGTGCCCGCGCTGGTCTTCAGCGCCGGCGCCCTGGGCTTCTACGCGCTGCCGTACACGGTGGTCGTCTATCCGCTGGTGTTCCTGGTGCTGGCGCGGATGTGGTCGGTCTCGCACGTGCACGGGTTCGTCACGCCCGCCGACTTCGTCCGGGCCAGGTTCGGCTCGCCGACGCTGGCGCTGGCCATCGCGATCACCGGTCTCGTGGCCACGATGCCGTACATCGCGCTGCAGCTCGTGGGGATCGAGGCGGTGCTCAAGGCCATGGGCGTCACCGGCCACCTGCCGATCATCATCGCGTTCGCGATCCTCGCGGCGTACACGTACCAGTCGGGGCTGCGCGCGCCCGCGCTGATCGCGTTCGTGAAGGACGCGCTCATCTACATCGTGATCCTGGCGGCGGTCATCTACATCCCGTCGCGGCTGGGCGGCTGGGACTCCATCTTCGACGCGGCCCAGGCCAAGTTCGAGGCCACATCGGCGCAGGGTGACGGCTACCTCCTCAACGCCGGCAACCAGCTCCAGTACGTGACGCTGGCGTTCGGCTCGGCGCTGGCGCTGTTCCTCTACCCGCACAGCCTCACGGGCGTCCTGGCCTCGAAGAACCGCAACGTCATCAAGCGGAACATGTCGGCGCTGCCCGCCTACAGCTTCGTGCTGGGCCTGATCGCGCTGCTCGGGTTCATGGCGATCGCGGCGGGCACCAAACCGGTCGTGGGCGAGAACGGCAAGGCCGACGCGAACACCATCGTGCCGGTGTTGTTCGACCAGATGTTCCCCGACTGGTTCGCGGGCGTCGCGTACGCCGCCGTCGGCATCGGCGCGCTCGTCCCCGCGGCTATTATGTCGATCGCGGCGGCGAACCTGTTCACCCGCAACATCTACCGCGAATACGTGAACAAGAACGCCACCGACTCCCAGGAGGCCAAGGTCTCCAAGATCGTGTCGCTGGTGGTCAAGGTGGGCGCGGTGTTGTGCATCCTGCTGCTCGACCCGCAGTTCTCGATCGACCTGCAGCTCATCGGCGGCGTGATCATCCTGCAGACGCTGCCGTCGGTGGCGCTGGGACTCTACACGCGCTGGTTCCACAAGGGCGGCCTGATCGCGGGGTGGGCGGCCGGCCTGGCGGCGGGCATGTGGATGCTCTACCTGATCCCCAACCCGGCCAGCGGCAAGCAGCACTTCGGCGGCTCGGCGTTCGGGCTGTCGAACCTGGGCTTCGACACCAAGATGACGGTCTACGCCGGGTTCCTGGCGCTGATCGTCAACCTCGTGGTGGCGGTGCTCGGCACGCTGCTGTTCCGTGCCACGAAGGTGGCCGACGGCGACGACGCGACCTCGCGCGACGACTACTTCGCCGACGAGGGCGAACCGAAGGTCAAGGACCTGGACCTGACCGGTTCCCACTGACGCGACGGCGTCCCGGCCCGCCCTCCATCGCCTGAGGGGGCGGGCCGGTCCGTGTCCAGAACCGGGTGCCGGGGCAGGGGCCCCGTGGTCGTCAGCCGGTCGCCGGGTAGTCCGGGGCGGCCACCGCCAGCTTCGCCAGGACGGCCTGCCCCAGCGCGGAGGTGAGCGCCTCGCCGTCCTCGACGCGACCCTCGCGGATGGCGGCGGCCAGCTCGGCGTCGTCGTCCACGCCGAGGGCGGCCAGCCGGGCCGCGTGCTCGCCGGCCTGGCCTGGGCCGAGCTCGATCTCCCTCTCCACCATGCCGAGCACGTTGATCGCGACGCGGGTGTGGTAGCGCGTCCTGCCGTCCACGGCAGGGAGCACGTCGGTCTGGAGGAAGTCGCGGACTGCGGCCACGAGCTGCGCCGCCGTGGGCACGTCGTGCGGGCTGGAAGGGGTCACCCGTCCAGAGTAGGTTCGGCGGGACGCAGGCGGAGGTGCCCGGACGCGGCCGAAGGTCCACGGCCGTTATCCGGGCCGTTATCCGGGAACTACGGGGCCTTTATCCGGGTCCGATCATGTAGAGGCTAACCTGCGGCCATGACCACACAGTCTCCGCTCGCGCCCGCCCCGGTGCTCGGGCCGCGCCTCATCCGGGCCGAGGTCCTCGTCGTGCTGTCGGTCTCGCTCGGCGCCAGCGCCCTGGTGGCGTTCGTCCGGCTGATCGGGGCGCTCACGGCGCCGAAGGAGCTGAAGGGCCAGCAGGCCGTGCTCGTCGGGTCGATGGCGCCGGATCGGCCCTGGCTCGACCTGGCGTTGCAGCTCGTCCAGATCGCGATCGCGGTGGCTCCCGTCGGGCTGGTGGCGTACCTGCTGGTGCGGTCGGGCGAGTCGCTGCGCACGATCGGCGCCGACTTCCGCCGGCCCGGGGGCGACCTGCTGCGCGGGGCGGCGCTGGCGGCCGTGATCGGCGGCTCGGGGCTGGCGTTCTACCTCGCGGTGTGGGCGGCCGGGGTGAACCTGACCGTCGTGCCCGGCGCGCTGCCCGAGGTGTGGTGGCAGGTGCCGGTGCTGCTGCTCGCCGCCGCGCAGAACGGCGTGCTGGAAGAGGTGCTGGTCGCCGGATATCTGCTGCACCGGATGGGAC
The DNA here is from genome assembly GCF_004349015.1 of Nonomuraea diastatica. Lineage (NCBI taxonomy): Bacteria > Bacillati > Actinomycetota > Actinomycetes > Streptosporangiales > Streptosporangiaceae > Nonomuraea > Nonomuraea diastatica. Next base: position 27,279 of record NZ_SMKP01000021.1, on the reverse strand, counting down.
AGGCCGGGTGGGCGCCGTGGAAGGCCGTCGCGGTCTCGTCGGTGTTGCGGGGGTCGTACCACCTGTATCAGGGGTTCGGGGGCTTCGTCGGGAACGTGGTGATGGGCGTGGTGTTCGGGCGGCTGTACCAGCGCTGGGGGCGCGCGATGCCGCTGATCGTGGCGCACACGCTGATCGACGCCGTGGCCTTCGTCGGGTACGCCTTCCTGCGCGGCAAGGTGAGCTGGCTGCCCTGACGGCCGGATCGGTTGACTAAGCAACGATTTGGCGTTGAGATCCTTCCATGAGCTTCGCCGTACCGGACCATGTCCGCCCTGTTCGCGACGCCGTCCACGCGTTCATGACCGAGCGGGTGGAGCCGGCGGAGCCGGTGCTGCACGCGGGCGGGCCGGCGGCCGCGCAGACTCTGGACGCACTTCGGGACGAGGCGAAGAAGGAGGGCCTGTGGGCGCTCGGCCATCCGCGTGAGCTGGGCGGCGGCGGGCTGCCGTTCCTCGACTACGTCTACGTCAACGAGGTGCAGGGGCGCAGCGAGTACGGCCAGCTCGCGCTCGGCACGTTCACCCTGCAGGACTCGCTGATGTTGCACGAGCACGCCTCGCCGGAGCAGCGGGAACGCTATCTCGAGCCGCTGGTGCGCGGCGACATCTGGCCCAGTTTCGCGATGACCGAGCCGGCGGTGTCGAGCAGCGATCCCACGCAGATCGTGACGTCCGCCCTGCTGGACGGCGACGAATGGGTGATCAACGGACACAAGTGGTTCACCACGGGAGCGTCGCGGGCGGCGTACACGACCGTGATGTGCAGGACCGAGCAGGACGCTCCGCCGCACCTGGCGTTCTCCATGATCCTGGTGCCGACCGACACGCCCGGCTACACGATCGTGCGCGAGACGCCCGTGCTCGGGCTCGACGGGGCGCACTGCGAGGTGCGCTACGACGACGTCCGCGTGCCCGCAGGCAACCTCCTCGGGCCGCGCGGGCAGGGGTTCGTCATCGCGCAGAAGCGGCTCGGGCCGGGCCGGATCTTCCACTGCATGCGCTGGCTGGGGCAGGCGCAGCGGGCGTTCGACCTGATGTGCCGCAGGATGCACGAGCGGACCGCGTTCGGCGAGCCGCTGGCCGCCAAGCAGCTCATGCGGCAGCACGTGTTCGACTCCTACGCCGAGATCCAGGCCGCCAGACTGCTCACGCTCGACGCCGCCGAGGCCATCGACGCGGGTTCGCAGGCGCGGGTGGAGATCGGCGCGATCAAGGTGGTGGGCGCGCGCATGCTGCACAACGTGATCGACCGGGCCATCCAGGTGTACGGCGCCGCCGGGCTGACCCCCGACACGCCGCTGGATCGTATGTACCGGCACGCGCGGGCCGGGCGGATCTACGACGGACCGGACGAGGTGCACATCGACGCGGTGGGGCGGCGCGTCCTGGGTGCTTACGTGGCGGGCGGCACCTGGACGTTCGGCCTCCGGTGATAGATCCGCACGCCATCGCCGCCGAGGCGTTCGGCCCGGGCACGCGCGTCACGTCGAGCGTCAGGCTTCCCGGCGGAGCGTCACGGGAGACCTGGGCCCTGGACGTCTCCGGCCCGGACGGGGACCGGCACGAGCTGGTCCTGCGCCTCGACTCGCCCGGCGCGGCCCTGCAGGCCGAGATCGGCGGGGGCCTGGCGGCCGAGGCGCGGCTGATGCGGGCCGCGGCGGACGCGGGTGTGCCGGTGCCGGGGATCGTCGCCTCCGGCGCGTCGTACCTCCTCATGACCCGGGTCCCCGGCGAGACGATCCCGCGCAGGATCCTGCGCGACGACGCCTACGCCGCGGCCAGGCCCCTGCTGGCCGCCCAGTGCGGGAGGGCGCTGGCGGCCGTCCACCGGATGCCGCTGTCCTGCGCGCCGCGGGAGGAGCAGGAGGATCCCCTGCTGCGCTGGCGCGACCTGCTCGACCAGCTCGGCGAGCCGCATCCGGTGTTCGAGCTGGCCCTGCGCCGGCTTGCGGCCGACCGGCCGCCCGGCTCGCGGATGACCGTCGTGCACGGCGACTTCCGCAACGGCAACCTGATCGTCGGCCCCGAGGGGATCAGAGCGGTGCTCGACTGGGAGCTCGCCCATGCCGGCGATCCGCTGGAGGACCTCGGGTGGTTGTGCGTGAAGTCGTGGAGGTTCGGCTCGCCGCTGCCGGTGGGCGGCTTCGGGCACTACGACGACCTGGTCGACGCGTACGAGCGGGCGGGCGGCGCTCCGGTGGACCGGGAGGCGCTGCGCTGGTGGGAGACGTTCGGCGTGCTCAAGTGGGGCGTCATCTGCGTCATGCAGACCATGCGGCATTTGCGCGGCGGCGCGCGATCGGTCGAGCTGGCGGCGATCGGGCGGCGGGTGTGCAAGAACGAGTGGGACCTGCTCCAGATGTTGCGCGAGCGCACGGCGGGCGGTTGACGGGCGCTCTCAGCCCTTTCCCGCGGCGTTCGGGGCCCGGGCGCCGGAGACCGCGGCGGCGATCACGTCCACCAGCCCCTCCACCACCTGCGTACGGTCCACCTCCGGATGCTCCAGCCACCAGTCGCCGGTCGTCTGCACCATGCCGACGAAGGCGTGCCCGAGCACCTGCGCCCGCACCGGGTCGGCCGCCGCGCCCTCGGCGGCCAGCACGGCGCCCAGCTCCTCCCCCAGGCCGCGCACCAGGGAGGTCATGCGGGAGCGGATCGCGGTGTCCTCGGCCCCGGCCCGGTGGAACAGGAACCGGTAAAGGTTGAAATTTGCGGAGATCAGGTCGAGGTAGACGCTGATGGCGGCTCTCGCCCGGTCGCGCGGGTCCATGCCCGGCGCGGCGAGCCAGGGCCGCAGCCGGCAGATGACCGTGCGCACGTGCCGGTCGGCCAGCGCCTGGTAGAGGCCGCTCTTGTCGCCGAAGTGGCGGTAGAGGACAGGCTTGGTGACGCCCGCCGCGGCGGCGATGGCCGCCATCGACACCTCGGGGCCGTCCTCGGTGATGACCCGGTCGGCCGCGTCGAGCAGCGCCCTGCGCCGATCCGGATCACGCCCGCTCACCTTCCCAGGATAGCTCGCAACCGGACGGGCAACAGCGCCGAAAGCACCAGCAGCGCTCCGATGAGCAGGTAGAGGCCCGTCATCCCGGCCAGCGTGCCGGGCGGCTCGCCCGGCTGCGCCCACGGCTCGCCGTCCGGCCGCGACCACGGCAGCCCGCCCGCTCCGGCCCAGGGCAGGCGGCCGGCGGCGCCGAGCGCGGCGTCCAGGTCGAGGGCGAACAATAGACCGGCCGACGCCAGCGGTACGCCGCAGAACAGCGCCGCTGCGGGCCAGGCGGTGAGGACGGTGACGATGACGGCCACCGCCCCCAGGTAGGCCAGGCCGGACGGCGCGGGGCCGAACGTGGCGACCCCCGCGCGCAGGGCCCTGGCGGCCGCCTCGGTCAGGTAGTAGATGGGGATGAGCGCGGCCAGTCCGGCGACGGCTCCCATCACCTGCCGGGTCCCGTGGTTCACGTGCCGCCCTGCCCTCCCGCCGTTTCCGGCCGCTGTTGCCCGCCGCTGTTACCCGCCGCTGGGCCCGCCGGAAACCTTATCGGGCCAGCTCAGCGGCATGCGGGGATTCTCAGAAGTACCGGACGGCGAGCAGACGGCGGACGGCGCGGTGTCGGTCCAGCCGGCCTTCGCGTTTCTCGTCAGTCCTGGCCGGGAACGGCTTCTCAGGTGAAGGTCAGCGCCGGGTAGCCGAGGAGCATCACCGCGCCGAAGCCGAGCTTCAGCACCGCGTCGATCACTCCGAACATCGGCAGCGGGGCCTTGATCCGCAGTCCGGCGGCCGCGTTGGCCATGGTGAGCACGCCGAGGAGGGCGATCAGCGGGCCGTGGGCCAGGCCCATCGGGAGGAAGTGCACGCCCACCACGAACAGGATCCACAGCGTGACCGTGCGGTCATCGGCGCCCTTGGTCCTGGAGAGCACGAGGTAGATCAGCCCGGCTTCGAGGACGAACGACCCGACGAGCCAGGCGATGTGGGCGAACGACGGCGAGCCGAGGCTGGGCAGCAGCGCGCTCAGGCCGCTGCCGACGAACCCGGCGGCGAAGCCGCCGATCAGGAACTGCAGCCAGTACGCGCGGAAGATCCAGCTCAGGAGGAAGCCGGAGCCCACGCCGATCAGGAACAGCCCGCCCCCTCGGATCAGCGGATAGGGGTGATCCCCCACAGCGGACAAAACCATATGAACATGCGTCATGCCGACTTCTTTCGCAAAAGGGGAAGCCACCTTAGCGGATCGCCGGCACGTCGCTGATCATCACCCGGCGAAGGCGGGCTGCGAGCCGGCGGGCGGCGAGGAGGGCCGAGCGCGCGGGATCCGGATCGGAAGGGAATGACCCTTGATCACGCACCCCCTCGGCGGGATAGCTTCGAGGCATGCGCAACTCTGGCACGGGCCCCGGCCCCATCACCCCGGACGGATCCCCTGTCGACTTCTACAGCCTGCTCGGGCCAGGCGGCGAGCCGGAGATCGTCGCCCAGATCACCCCGCCCGGCGGCACCGTCCTGGAGCTGGGGGCAGGTGTCGGCCGCGTCACGCACCCGCTCGTCGAGCGAGGCTTCGAGGTGGTGGCCGTCGACGAGTCCGCCGAGATGCTGGCCCGTGTGCGCGGCGCGCACACGGTACTGGGCCGGGTGGAGGACCTCCGGCTCGACCGGCGCTTCGACACGGTCATGCTGGCCTCCCAGCTGGTTAACACCGTGGACGACGCGATCAGGCGCGGTTTCCTGGCCACGTGCGCGCGGCACGTCAAGCCCGGGGGTGCGGTGCTCCTCCAGTGGATGCCGGCCGACGCGCACGACCGGTGGCACGTGGGCCAGAACCGCCAGGACGGCGGCATCACGATCACCCTGGCGGCCGTCGAGCAGGTGTCCCCCGGGATCTTCCAGGCGACCATGCGCTACACCCACGGCGAGGACCGGGTGTGGACGCAGTCGTTCTCGTCCAGGCGGTTCACCGACGAGGAACTGTCGGCCGAGCTGGCCGCCGAGGGCCTGCGGCTCGACCGTTTCCTCACCGACGACCGCACCTGGGTGACGGCGTCCCCCGCCTCCTGACCGCGGCCTATCCGAGCGGGCGCCTTTACGACGTAGATCACAAGGCTGGTGGAGCGTCGAGCCGCACCCCCAGGGGACGCTGCTCGTCCACCGCGTCTTCGACGTGGAACCGCTCGGCCCAGTCAGCGGGGCCCTGTCAGCGACCGTGTCAGTGAGTCCGGGCCACCAGCAGGGCGATGTCGTCCTCGGCGGGGGTGTCGCCCACGATCGAGCCGATCACCGAGGCGCACAGGTCGTCCAGCGGCAGCGGCGCGCGGGCCAGTGCGGCCCCGAGCCGCCGCATGCCCGCCTCCAGGTCGCTCTCGTGGGTCTCGATCAGGCCGTCGGTGTAGAGGGCGAGCACGGTGCCCCGGTCCAGCTCCAGGGACTCGAAGGAGCCCAGCCCGACGCCGATCGGGGTGCCGCTGGGCAGGCTGGGAAAGCTCACCTCGCCTGACGGGAGCAGGAGCGCGGGTGGCGGGTGCCCGGCACCGGCCATGACGCAGCGGCGGGTGGCCGGGTCGTAGAGCGCGTACAGGCAGGTGGCGCCCGTGGGGTCGGTCGGCGGGCCGGAGTCGTCCTCCTCCTCGGCCAGCCGGACGACGAGGTGGTCGAGGTGCGCCAGCAGTTCGTGCGGGGGCATCCCCGCGTACGTCAGCGTGCGCACGACCGTCCGCATGCGGCCCATGCTGGCGGCGGCGTAGATGCCGTGCCCGGTCACGTCGCCCACGACCAGCACGATCCGGCCGTCAGGCAGCGGGATCGTGTCGTACCAGTCGCCGCCGACCCCCTCGTGCAGGTCGGAGGGCAGGTAGCGGGAGGCCACGTCGACCGCGCCGCCCCCGTTCAGCCGGCGCGGCAGCAGGTTGCGCTGCAGGGCGCGCGCGGCGTTGCGCTCGCGGGTGTACTGGCGGGCGTTGTCCAGGCTCAGCGCCGCCCTGGCGACCAGTTCCTCGGCGAGCACCAGGTCGTCCCTGCTGAACGGCGCCGGGTTGGCGTTGCGGACGAACACCGTGACGCCCAGCATGTCGCCGCGCGCCTTGATCGGGACGATGAGCATCGTATGGATGCCCGTCGCGTGGATCATTCTGGCCCGGTCGGGGTCCTCGTCCAGCCACGTGCCGGGCGAGGTGTCGAGCCTGGCCTCGAAATGCGCCTGGCCCGAGGCCAGGGCCTTCGAGAACGGCGACGACGACCGCACGAACACCGCCTCGTCCAGCGCCCAGATGAACTCCGGGATCCCGTCGTGCACCGACGCCACCCCGGCCCCGGCGAAGACGGGGATCCTCGCCGGCGTGACGGCCAGCCGCTGCAGCGGCTCGGTGCCGGGCAGCACCGCCTCGCACAGGTCCACGGCGACGAATTCGGCCAGCACCGGCACGGCCAGGTCGGCCAGCTCCTGCGCGGTCTTGCGCACGTCGAGCGGCGCCGTCGTGGCCGATCTCCCTCGGCGTCGGGCGCCTTTACGGTGTAGATCTCATCATGGCGTCGCTCTTGCCGATTTACTGGAAAATGCTGGGATGGTTGATACAGTCGCGCCATGAGTGACCGGCTGGACGATCTCGAACAGCGGATCGACGAGCTGCGGGCGGGCGTACGCAAGGCGATGCGAGCCAGGGACGGCGCCCAGGCCCGCGTCCTTCGGGCCGAGCTGCGCACCGCCGAGCGCGCCTGGGACGCCCTGGTGAGCGGCGAACAGCCCGCCAAGGAGGAGCCGCCGCGCCTGGTCACCGTGCGCGAGCAGGCGCACCAGGGGCTGCGGCTGCTGGGGGCGACCGCCCAGCCGAGACTTATCGTGGCCGTCAGCGCCGCGTTCTTCGGCGGCACGATCAGCAGTAGCCGGCTCACCAGCCTGCGCAGGGACGAGGAGCGCTCGTTCAGGTCGTCGCCGTTCGGGCGGCCGTACTATCTGTGCGCCGCACTCACCGACCGCCTCTCCCCCGCCCGCGGCCTCCTCACGCTCAGCACGTGGCCGCTGGAGCGGCGCGTGGTCGGCCCGCTCAGCCCGCGTGTCGACTTCCTGACCTGCGCCATCGCGGTGGCCGAGCAGCAGGCGGACGACGAACGGGCAGGCGGGTTACTCGTCAGGATGGCCAGGAACATCCCCGGCGCCACCGACGGCACGCTGGGCCCGCCCGACCCGGAGCGGGTGGTCGAGGCGGCCCGCGCCGAGCTGCGCGTCCACGCGGATCGCGACACGCGGGACCGCGCTGAGCTGGCGGAACGCGCCGCCGCGCAGCTCGGTGACACCGCCAGGCTGTTCGGCGCCGCTACGCTGAGCACGATCAAGAAGGAGAACGCCAAGTGAGCGGCTTGAAGCGCGAGGGCGACCACGTGCACCGGCTGGAGGCGTTGCGGGGCACCACGCCGCAGCAGCCGCACGACGCCCGCGCCATCGCGGCCCTGGCCGCGAACCCGGGCTGCGCCCGCCGCGCCCTCATGGACGGCGCCGGCGTCGACAAGGACGCCGCCGCCCGGCACCTGGGTTTCCCCGCGCCGTTCGGCCAGTCGCCGTTCGCGATCACGCGCGGCAACGTGTTCGAGGCGCTGGTCAAGGCCGACGGGTGCGCGGAGCTGCTGCGGATGTTGCGCGAGCTGCTCGGCCTGCCCATCGCCGAGGTCGCCTACCACGACGTGGAGAACGTCGGCGCCCATTTGCGCCACGCCCACACCAGGACGCTGATCGACCGGGCCGCCCGCGACGAGCAGGACGCGGGCACGCTGTACGACCACCCGCTGCTCAGCCTGGAGATCGCCGGTCACACCGCCTACCTGGAGCCGGACGTTGTGGCGTTCCAGCTCGGCGGCCGCTTCCACATCGTGGAGATCAAGTCGTTCGCGGTGATCGACGGGCAGGCCGACCCCTCGGCGGTGGCGGCGGCCGCCCGCCAGGCCGCCGTCTACGTGCTGGCGCTGCGCACGCTGCTGGAGGAGCTGGGCCACGACCCGCTGAAGGTCTCCCACGACGTGGTGCTGGTCTGCCCGGAGAACTTCGCCAACCGCCCCGTCGCCTCGCTGGTCGACGTGCGCAGGCAGCTCGCCGTGCTGCGCCGCCAGCTCACCAGGATGACCGCCCTCGACCGGCTGCTCGAAGGGATGCCCGAGGATCTGACGTTCGACCTGCGGCCGGACGACGACGGCCGGCCCACCAGGCCGGTCGCCGAGCTGGCCGACGCGCTGCGCAGGACGACCGCCCGCTACGCCCCCGACTGCCTGTCCACGTGCGACATGTGCTTCTTCTGCCGCGACGAGGCCCGCCAGGAGGGCGCATCCGACCTGCTCGGCCGTCAGGTCCGCGACGAGCTGGGCGGGGTGGCCTCGGTTGCGGAGGCGCTCGGCCTGGCCGACGGCACCCGCGACCCCGCCGCGGGCCAGGAGGAGATCGCGCGGCTGCTCCGCAACGCCGAGCGCCTGCGCAAGGAGTGCCTGACGTGAGCCCGCGAGGGAGACCCACGTGAGCCTGCTGACCTCGCTCGCCCGGCTGCGGGCCCTGGACGAGGGTATCGCGCAGCCCATCGCGACCGTCAGGCACTTCCATCTGGCGGACCGGCCGATGGTGTTCATCCCGCTCAAGCTGTCGGGCGAGGCCGCCGCGCCGCTCGCGGCCATGCTCGGCACCGACCGCGACCGGCCGCGCCTGCTGGTGGTGACCCAGCCGCGCAACCGCGACCTGCGCTTCGCGTGGGCGGCCAAGCTGGCCGGGGTGCTATTGCCGTACGTCGAGGGCTTCCTGGGCGACACCGAGACGGTGGAGCGCAGGAACGCCGACCCGTACGAGCGGGCGATCGACGCGCCGCAGATCCTCGTCCCCAACCAGGCGGGCGTGGCCTTCGTCCGGCTGCTGGGCCGCTCGATGCGCTTCCGCAGGGCCGACGGGCCCTACCCCGTGCCGGAGTCGGTGCCGCTGCTGGGGCGGTGGCTGACCTATTTCGCGGAGCGGGCGGCGTACCCGGGCTCGTCGCTGATGCCGGCCATGACGGAGGAGCTGGGCCGTCACTGGGCCAGCGGGCAGAGCGGCCTTGAGGACGCCAACCTGGCCGCGCTGCTGGCCTGGATCACCACCGGGCCGAGCGACGACACCGAGGACCCGCTGATCTGGCCGCCCGCCGGGCCGGCGACCGACCCGGGGTTCGACGCGGAGGTGCTCGCGCCGGCGATGGAGAGCGGCTCGGCCGAACGCGTCACGGAGGCGCTGCGCACCCAGCTGGAGCCCGCGTGGCGGCTCATGTGGCAGGCGATCGACCTGCTCGCCGGGCTGGAGGAGGGCGCCGGCGTGGTGTCCCGGTGGGAGCAGGACCGCGGCTCGTTCAGCGGCATGGCCACGCACATCGCCGAGGGCGCGCCGCCGCAGCCCCGGCGCGACGGCGCGGTCGCCGCCGCCGCCAAGCTGGCCCGCATGGAACGCGCCCAGGCCGCCTACGACGCGCAGCGCGCCTACGACGACCCGCTCGTGATGGCCGAATACCGGCTGACCGGGGAGGCGTTCGCGGGCGAGGTCATCGGCACCGACCCGGACAACACCGAGGGCGAGGGCCGCTCGCGCAAGCTCCGGCCGCTCGTGGTGATCAAAACCGACGATTCCGTACGCCTCGCGCCCGGCACGTCCCTCGGCACCCCCCAGCGGCACGCGCAGGGCGCGGAGCTGGTGTCGGCCGGTGAGGGCCTGGTCACCCTGAAGATCACCAAGGGCATGGGCCGCGGCAGGACGGCGGCGCCCGGCGCCGTACCCGAGATCGGCGAGCGCGTCTGCTACACCTCGCTGACGGACGACTTCCAGGGTTCGCCCGCGCTGCCGGACGCCGAGGCCACCCCGTGGACGCACGGCGGGCCGCCGCAGGAATATGTGCCCGACGACGAGGACGCCCAGGAGGAGTGGTCGTGACCGCCGGCCCGGAGCAGGTCATCAGGAACGTCCTCGCCGATCTGCCCCGCCACCGGGGCGTGGTGGTCGACTCCCCGCCGGGTGCGGGCAAGTCCACGCTGGTCGTACGCGCCGCCGCGCACATCGCCGCCACCGGCGAGCCCCTGATGATCGTCGCCCAGACGAACGAGCAGGTCGACGACCTGGTGACGCGGATCTCCGGCAAACATCCCCACCTGACGGTGGGAAGGTTGTCGGCCGGCGGGTACGTGCCGCCGCTGCGGATGCTGGAGTTGCCCGGCGTCCGGGTGGGCACGAGGGTGCAGGATCTGGGCGATCCCGATATCGTCATCGCCACGGCGGACAAATGGGCGTGGATCGGCGGCCGGGTGTGGCCGTGGGCGATCGTGGACGAGGCGTACCAGATGCGCTCGGACAAGCTGCTGCGGATCGCGGGGCTGTTCGAGCGGGCGCTGTTCGTGGGCGATCCCGGGCAGCTCGACCCGTTCTCGATCGTCGACGGTGACCGCTGGTCGGGGCTGTCGTGGGATCCGCTGCAGAGCGCGGTGTCGGTGCTGCTGCGGCACAACCCCGATCTGCCCGTGCACCGGCTGCCGGTGTCCTGGCGGCTGCCCGCGTCGGCCGCGCCGGTGGTGTCGCGGGCGTTCTACCCGTTCACCGGGTTCCGGTCGGGCACGTCAGAAGGGGATCGGCGGCTGGAGCTGGCCACCGGCGGCATGGGCACGCCGCACGACCGGGCGCTGGAGGAGGCGGCCAGGTCGGGGTGGGCGCTGCTGGAGCTGCCCAACCGGCACACCGTGCGCACCGACGCGGAGGCCGTGCAGGCGGTGGCGCTGCTGGCCGAGCGGCTGCTGCAGCGGGGCGCGGTGGCGAGTTCGGAGCAGGGCGAGCGGCCGGTGACGGCGGAGCGCGTCGCGGTCGGCGCGGCGCACCGCGACCAGGTGGCCGCCATCCGCGCGGCCGGCGTGCCGCCGCAGATCACCGTGGACACCGCCAACCGGCTGCAGGGCCGCGAGTACGACGTGACGATCGTGCTGCACCCGCTGTCGGGGCGTCGGGACGCGACGGCCTTCCACCTGGAGTCGGGGCGGCTGTGCGTGCTCGCCTCACGGCACCGGCACGCGTGCGTGGTGGTGGCCAGGGCGGGCATCGCCGAGCTCCTCGACGCGCACCCGTCGGCGGAGCCGGTGCAGCTGGGAGTGCCGGTGAAGTTCCCCGACGGGTGGGAGGCGAACCAGTCGGTGCTGGACCACCTGTCCCGCCACCGCGTCTAACGTCCCGGCATGTGTGTGCAGCCGCCTGCCCTATGACGCTTTCACCGCCAATCGGACGCAGGCAGGACATGCCCGAGCCCTGGGCGAGAACGGGACTGAACAGCCGTAGATTGGGAGCGGAAGTGCTGGTTTTCCGTACAGGCTCGTCCCGCTATCACCTTGTACGGCATGCTGCACAGCGTCCCGCTTGAGGCTGGACAGTGCCAGCCGGTAGGCGTCGTCGACGTTCACTGGTCCAGCATCCGCTGCATGCGCCAACAGGTCGTCCCAGTGGATGGGCCGGCGTCGTGCACCGCCGAGCAGTTCCTTCGGCTCGCCGTCGAGTTCCGCCAGCGCCAGCGTGCCGTAGCGCAGGATGTTCACCACCGTGCCGTGCGTGCCGTAGCGCAGGATGTTCACCACCGTGCCGTGTTGTCCCACAAGCCAGGATGCGAAGGCCGTGTCCTGGCCGGGCTGTGGAGCATATCGACGATCTTGACTCGCAAGTCCTTGGAGGCCAAAGAACCCTTCGCGGCCATCACCGGGCTGACCAACGACATCAGGGTCCGTGCCAAGACCGCGTTCGGTGTGAGCGACTGGGAGGCTGCGACCGCCACCAAGGCTGTTCCTCCTCCGCCTCCACCAGGCAGCGGTTCCATCTGCGTGCTGGAATCCGGCACGCGGGCCGTTGCTTCGGAGCCGGGCAGGCAACAGTACATTGACCGGGTCCGGCACTACTTCCGAGGTCAGGACACTGTGCTGGAAGGCGGGGCCGAGACCATCTGGGACGCGCCCGGGGTGACGCCCGAAGGGAGCAACACGGCCAAGCTGTCCATCCTTGATGCGACGCTGGTCAGCCAGCGGGAGGCTATGGAGCGTGCGGAGACAACTCGCACCGAGTCGGCGGTCGAGATCGTTGATGCCGTTGTCCAGAGCAGGCAGGCGGCGTTTCCTCCATGACCGAAGGTGCCGATGCCGGGGCTGCCGCTCACACCAAACAGGGCAAGCAGTCGGCAAAGCGCCGCCATGCTGCCGAGCGCCATGGCGAGACCGTGAATCGATCACCCTAGGCATCTGACCGGTCCTTCACTCGTGCTTGACGCACAAGGGCTGTCATCGCTCGCCAACGACGACCGACGCATGATGGCACGGCTCGACGTAGCGTTGCGCGAGGACTTCGTGCCTGGTCGACGCCTTGATCGTGGCCACCGCCGCAAGCGCCATCCGATTCAAGCAGCGCACCCCATGGACGTTAAAGGCGGCGGTGCCAGATGTCGATGACCATGACCGGGCGCATGCCCGCCGACTCGTACAACCCGAGCGCGGGCGTCGTGTTGTTGGAGTCCACGTGCAGGATCGTGCCCTTGCGGCCGCGCGAGGCGTCGGCGGCGAAGGCGTGGCGCAACAGGAACCGGCCCAGCCCCTGCCCCCGGAACTCCGGCAACACCGCGAGCGTGGCCACATAGCCGCAGCCCTGGTCGGGCACGAACTGGTTACTGCCGATCACCACCCCCGCCGCCCGCCCGTCGATGCTGGCGAGCGCGAGCTGGTCCCAGTCGTTGGCGGTCTGCGCCTGCCTGCGTTCATACCACAGGTCGTAGTCGAGCTTCACGAACCCGAAGTGCTCGGCGAAGGCCTCCTGGTGCACGCGGTGCGCCTCGCGGCGCACGTCGTCGCGCCCACCGGAGCGCAGCGTGAGCCCGGCCGGCGGGGATGGCGGCTCGACGGGGCCGTCGTGGTCGATGCGCATGCGGTGGAAGCTCGTGCCGGGCTCGAAGCCCAGCTCCTTGGCCATGGCGCGCTTGACGTGGTCGGCGCGGTGGACCCCGAGGTGGAGGGTCGCGCCGTCGTGGCCGCGCTCGGCGGCCAGCTCGCGGGCCCGCCCGAGGACCGCCTGCCAGAGCTCCTCCGCCAGGCCCTCGACGCCGGGACGGATGATCACGTCGACGTGCACCAGGTCGCTGTCGCCGTTGCCGCACGCCCAGGCCGAGCCGAGCAGCCTGCCGTCGGTGTCCTGTGCGAGCCAGCCGTCCTTGTCGCGGTCGAAGTCGGGCTCGACGAGCTCGTCGGCGACGTCCTCAGGCGTCATGTCCGGCGCCCCGATCACCGCGGTCTCGTAGGCGGAGATGAGTTCGTATATGGCCGCGGCGTCTTCCACGCGTGGACGGCGGAGGCTGTGCATGGAAACAATGGTCTACGAACCACCTCCCCGGCGCCTCTCATTTTCCAGGCCGGCCACGCTCGACAGGCGCTGGAGCACGGCTCGCGGCCCTGATCCTCGAGGCTGTCTCCAGCGGGAGCGGCTGTTCACGTGGCCGCCGGGGCGACGGGCTCCTCGTCGGAGGCGGCGGCCTTTGCAGGAGCGGCACCGCGCAGCGGGATTTCCTGGATGAACGCCGCCAGCACCGGCACCGCCACCGCGAACGCGATGGCCCACCAGAATACACCGGAGATCGACGCCGCCAGCGACTCCAGCAGCCCGGTGCGGACCTGGGCGGGCATGGCGGCGACCGCGCCCGGGTCCATCCTGGCGCCGGTCCTGGCCATGCGCTCGGCCGTCTGCGCGCCGAACCTGCCGGTCAGCTCGGACAGCAGCGCGCTGTTGAAGATCGCCCCGAACATCGAGACGCCGAAGGAGCCGCCGATCGACCGGAAGAACGTGGTCGCGCTGCTGGAGACGCCCAGGTCCTTCTGCTCGACGCTGTTCTGGGCGATGAGCATCGTGGTTTGCATCAGGAAGCCCATGCCGAGGCCGAGCACCGCGATGTAGACGCCGGTCAGCCAGGCCGGCGTGGTGACGTCCATGGTGGACAGCAGCCACATGCCGCCGGCCATGCCGACGCCGCCGACCACCGGGTAGATCTTGTACTTGCCCGTGGCGGTGATGGCCTTGCCCACGAACAGCGACACCACCATGGAGGCGCCCATCATCGGCAGCAGCAGCAGGCCGGAGTTGGTGGCGGTGGCGCCCTGCACCATCTGCTGGAAGAGCGGCAGAAAGTTGATCGCGCCGAACATCGCGAAGCCGAGCAGGAACCCGATGGCCGAGATCAGGGTGAAGTTGCGGATCCGGAAGAGCTGCAGCGGCATGATCGGCTCGGCCGCCCGCCGCTCCACCAGGACGAACATGGCCAGCGTGACCACGGCGAGCGCGGCCAGGGTGAGGATCTGCCAGGAGCCCCACGCGTACTCGTTGCCGCCCCAGGTGGTGATGAGCACCATCGCGGTGATGCTGACCGACAGCAGGATCGCGCCCGCCCAGTCGATGCGCACCCGCGTCTTCTCCACCTCGGGCAGGTGCAACCTGAGCACCAGCAGGACCAGCGCGATCGCGCCGATCGGCAGGTTCACGTAGAAGGCCCAGCGCCAGTCGAGGTTGTCGGTGATGAAGCCGCCGACCAGCGGGCCCGCGATCATCGCCAGCGACATGACGCCGGCCATGATGCCCTGGTACTGACCGCGTTCGCGGGGCGGCACGAGGTCGCCGATGATCGCCATGACGTTCACGATCAGGCCGCCCGCGCCCAGCCCCTGCACCGCGCGGAACGCGATCAGCTCGGCCATGCCGTCGTCGGGCCCGCCGAGCATGTCGGAACCGGCCATGCCGCAGAGCGCCGAACCGATCATGAAGATGACGATCGAGATGATGAAGATGGTCTTGCGCCCGTACAGGTCGCCGATCTTGCCCCAGATCGGCGTCGAGACGGTCGTGCCCAGCACGTACGCCGTGACCACCCAGGACAGGTGGGCCAGGCCGCCGAGCTCCCCCACGATGCGCGGCATGGCCGTGCCCACGATCATGTTGTCGAGCATCGCCAGCATCATCGCCAGCATCAGCCCCGGCAGGACGACCATGACCTCGCGGCGTCGCCCGGTTGCCTCCGCCACCACTTACCCCCCAGCGTCCACGCACCTTACTTGCCGACCGGCAAGCGTAGAATAAGCTAGATACTTACTTGTCGGCCGTCAAGTCGAAATAGGTGCGAAGTGCGGGAAGACACGCGAACCCGGATCCAGGAGATCGCGCTCAGGCTCTTCACCGAGCAGGGCTACGAGGCGACCTCCCTGCGGGAGATCGCCGAGGAGCTCGGGGTGACGAAGGCCGCGCTCTACTACCACTTCAAGACCAAGGACGACATCGTGGCCAGCCTGGTCGATCTCCGGCTGGCCGACATCGAAGAGCTGCTCGCGTGGGCGCGCAGCCGGCCCAAGACCCCGCAGATGCGCCGGGAGCTGGTCGAGCGTTACGCCGAGTACCTGCGGCGCACCCGGCACCGCGGCGTGGCGAGGTTTCTCGAGCGCAACCAGACGGCGCTGCGCGACCATCCGACGCTCATCAAGATCCGTGAGCGGATGATGGAGCTGCCGCACGAGATGAGCGGGCCCGAGGCGACGCCCGTCGAGCGCATCAGCCACTCGCTGGCGCTGTTCGGGCTGCACGCGGGCAAGTGGCTGGCCCTCGAAAGCGAGCTGTCGGAGGAGGAGATCCACAAGGCCACCATCGAGGTGGCCATGCGGCTCATCGAGCCGTGACCGTTCCGCCCTGTCCGCTCTGAAGGGACGATTGGGGCGCGAGATCCGGGGCAGAAGGACCACACGCATCGATCCGGGAGGAGGCGCGGTGGAGACCACGATAGCGCTTCGACTGCCCCGCGATGCGGCGAGCGTCCCGCTGATCAGGGAGATGCTGGACGGCACGCTGCGCTCGCTCGGCGTTGACCCGCACGTCCGCGACGACATCGAGCTCATGCTCACCGAAGCGTGTTCCAACGTGGTCAAACACGCGGCGCCCAGCGACGACTACCGCGTCTACGCCATCGTCGACGACGAGCGGTGTGTCATCCAGGTGGTCGACCACGGAGGCGGTTTCGACCCGCGCAAGATCGTCGACCACGGGCCGGCCTCCGAGCACGGACGCGGGCTGCAGATCATGCGGGCCCTCGCCGACGACATCCGCTTCACCAACGAACACGAGGACGGGGCCATGGTGTGCCTGGAGAAGCGCCTGCGGTACGCGCCGGGCGCGGCCGGCACACACCTCATGACCACCTAGATCTTGCTGGGCCGCTCCGCGGGCCGGTGGTCGCGGAGGCGTACACGGTGGGGGTGGCCGCCGGCGGACCCGCGCTCCGCGGGCCGGTGGCCGCCGAGGCGCAACCGCCGGCGCACCCGGGGCGTGCTCCCGCTCAGCTCGGCCCGCCGCCGCGCCGGCACGGCGCTGCCGCTCAGCTTCAGCTCCAGCCGTCTCTCCCGGCGGCTCAGCCGTCTCCGCGCAGTGCGCCAGTCGATCATCACGGCCGCCATCGTCACGAAGGTGACCATGGCGGTCACCGCGATGAGCAGCACGGCCATGACGATGAGGAGGACGACGACCGCCAGGGCACCGATCGCGCCGAGCACTTCCACCATTTGGCAGACGATGCCCGTCCACCAGCGGTCTATACCAGATCCTGGGGATATAACGAGCTTACTCGGCCACACCGTTCGCCTGGTCGAGGCGGCCGGGCAGGAGGTCGAGGCGGCGCAGGATGACGCCCTCGCGCAACGCCCACGGGCACACGTCGAGCCGCTCCACCTCGAACAGGTCCATGGCCGCGTCGGCGACCAGCGCGCCCGCCGCCAGCTGCGCCGCCCGGCCCTCGGACACGCCGGACAGCTGGGCCCGCTCGGCGGCCTCCATGGTGGTCAGCTTGGCCGCCCAGTCGGCCATGTCCTCCCGCGACAGCGAGCGCGCGACGTAGGGGCCCTCGCTGGAGGGCGCCGCGCCGGCGATCCTGGCGAGCTGCTTGAAGGTCTTGGACGTGGCCACCGCGCGGTCGGCCCCGCCGTATCTGACGATGTCGCCGACGGTGCGGGCTATCTCGGCGCGTACGTGCTTGCGCAGCTTGCGCACCTCGTCGGCGGACGGCGGGTCGCCGGTGAACCAGTCGCGCGTCAGCCGCCCCGCGCCCAGCGGCAGCGACACGGCCACGTCGGGCTCCTCGTCGACCCCGGCGGCGATCTCCAGCGAGCCGCCCCCTATGTCGAAGGCCAGCAGCCGCCCCGACGACCACCCGAACCACCGCCGTACGGCCAGGAACGTCAGCCTGGCCTCGTCGCGCCCGGACAACACGGTGATGTCCACCCCGCAGCGCTGGTCGATCTCGGCGAGCACCTGCTCGCCGTTGGAGGCCTCGCGCACGGCGGAGGTGGCGAAGGCCACGAGGTCCTCCACCCCCTTGTCCTCGGCGAGGGCGACGGCCTCCTCCACGAAGGCGCCCAGCCGCTCGACGCCCTTGCCGGCCAGCCGGTTGTCGTCGCCGAGATGCTCGGACAGGCGCAGCTCGACCTTGTGGGAGTAGGCCGGCATGGGCCGGGCGCCGCGGTGGGCGTCGACGACGAGTAAGTGGACGGTGTTCGAGCCGATGTCCAGCACGCCGAGTCGCATGGTGAAACGCTACAGTCCTGCGGCTTCGACGACGACAGGGAGCCCGGCGCGGCCGGGCGTGAGGGGAGGAGGACAGCCGTCGCCTGGGGTGACCGTGGCGTGGGGCGGCCGCGTCGTGATGGGCATGCCGCAGGCACTACCCTTCCATGGTGTCACGACACCTTGGGGGGATCTGTGAACGCTTGCTGCGGCCCGAGCAGAAACGCCACCTCTGGGCCGGTTCAGGAGCCCGTGAAGATCACCGGGCGGCGGACGGCGCCGCGCGGCATGGTGCGCATCCCCGGCGGGACGTTCCTGATGGGCGGGGACGACCCTGACGGACGGCCGGACGACGGTGAGGGGCCGGTCCGCGAAGTGCGGCTCGACCCGTTCCTGATCGATCCGGCGTGCGTGACGAACGCGCAGTTCGCCACGTTCGTCAAGGAGACCGGCTACGTCACCGAGACCGAGCGGATCGGCTGGTCGTTCGTGTTCCACCCGTTCGCCACGGGTGGGGTGATGGACGCCTCCGTGCCGGGCGCGCCCTGGTGGGCCGGGGTCGAGGGGGCCACGTGGCGCTCGCCGGAGGGCCCCGGCTCGTCGATCGGCGACCGGCAGAACCATCCCGTGGTGCACGTGTCGTGGAACGACGCCACCGCCTACGCCACCTGGGCGGGCAAGCGGCTGCCCACCGAGGCGGAGTGGGAGATGGCCGCCCGCGGCGGGCTGGAGCGCAAGAAGTACCCGTGGGGCGACGAGCTGGCGCCCAAGGGCCGGCAGCGGTGCAACATCTGGCAGGGCCGGTTTCCGACCGCGCCGAGCAAGGGGACGATGCCCGTCAAGTCGTTCCACCCCAACGGCTACGGCCTCTACAACGTCTCGGGCAACGTGTGGGAGTGGACGGCCGACTGGTGGGGCACGACGTGGGAGGACTTCGCCGACAACCCCACGGGGCCGGCCGAGGGCGGCGCCAAGGTGATCCGCGGCGGGTCGTACATGTGCCACGACTCCTACTGCAACCGCTATCGTGTCGCCGCCCGCACCTCCAACACTCCTGACTCCGCTTCGGGGCACACGGGTTTCCGCTGCGCGGCTCTAGTCTGATCGCATGTCACGAACCCTGCGACTGTTGATCACCGGCGGCGGCACCGGTGGTCACACCTATCCGGCCCTGACGACCCTGTCGGCCGTTCAGCGACGTCAGGTGCCGCACGACGTGCTCTGGGTGGGCACGGCCAACGGTCTCGAGGCCAGGATCACCGCCGAGCACGGCATCCCGTTCAAGGCGATCACGACGGGCAAGCTGCGCCGCCGCCCCAACCTCAAGGAGCTGGGCACGAACATCGCCGACGTGTTCCGTATCCCGGTCGGGCTGTTCCAGGCGGTGGGGCACGCGGCCCGCTACCTGCCCGACGTGGTGCTGTCGACCGGGGGTTACGTGGCGGTCCCCATCGGCGTGGCGGCCAAGCTGATCCGCCGCCCGCTGGTGATGCACGAGCAGACGACCGTGGTCGGGCTGGCGAACCGGATCCTGTCCAGGCTGGCGACCAGGATCGCACTGTCGCACGAGTCGTCGCTGGAATACCTGCCCGCGGCGGCCAGGAAGAAGGCCGTGGTGACGGGCAATCCGATCCGGCCGGAGCTGCTGCAGGGCAACCGGGCGGCGGCCTACGACCTGTTCGGGCTGACGTTCGAGGTGCCGCTGATCTACGTGACGGGCGGGGCGCAGGGCAGCAAGCAGATCAACACCCTTATCGCCGAGGTGCTGCCGCGGTTGCTGCCGCACGCGCAGATCGTGCACCAGTGCGGGCCCGCCTGGATCGACCAGATGCGGGCCATCACGCTGCCCGGCGAGCTGGCCGAGCGCTACCACCCGGTGCCCTACGTGGGAGAGGAGCTGGCCGACCTGTTCGCCGCCGCCGACGTGGTGATCTCGCGCAGCGGCGCGGGCACGGTCTCGGAGCTGACGGCCATCGGCAAGCCGTCCGTGCTGGTCCCGCTGATCCCGACCGGCGGTGACGAGCAGCGCAAGAACGCGGGCTACCTGGCCTCGGCCGGCGCGGCCAGGGCGCTGCTGGAGCCGCGTCCGGCGGCCGACCAGTTGCTGGCCGAGCTGATGCCGCTGCTGGCCGACCCCGAGCTGCGGCAGGCGATGGGGCAGGCGGCGGCCGGGCTCGGCCGCGTGGACGCGGCCGACGCCCTGTGCGACGTGCTGCTGGAGGCCGCGGGTCAGGGTTCGAGATAGCGGAAGGCCTCGTGGGCGGAGCTCACGCTCCGCCTGAGCGCCTGCTCCAGCCGGTCGGCGTCGCGCGCCAGCCGTTCGAGCTCGGGAACGGCGAACCCGTCGGCCCCGGTCTCGGCCACGAGCTCCTCATACTGGTGCACCCGGCCGCGCAGTTCCTCGATCTGCTCGTGGGCCACGTACGCGCGCTCGGCCTCGGTGACGTTGGCGGCGTACCGTTCCAGCGCCTCCACGCGGGCCAGCACCGCCGCCTCGCTGCTGTCGAGCGCCCCGGCCAGCGGCCTGGCCACGGCCTCCACCTCGGGCGTGAGCCCCTGCGAGACGGTCTCCCTGTGCTTGGTGCGCAACGCGGACAGCTTGGCCAGCAGCCGGGCGATCTCCCACTCCTGCGCGGGCAACATCACGGCATTGCGCACGTCGTCGAGCATGCCCTCGGCGTTGACCCGGGAGCCGGTCACGGTGGCGATGGCCCGCTGGGCGCGGGTGAGCAGCCGCCTGGACGACTCGTCGAGGTCGTCGGTCAGCACGTAGCGGCCTTCGTACCAGCGCAGCTGCTCGTAGATCTGCCGTTCGTACGCGTCCTCGTCCTCTTCGGTCAGGTCGTTCCTGACGAACAGGACGACCATGACGGGGATGAGCATCAGCAGGAGCATGAGGATGCCGAGGCCCCTGCCCAGGCCGCCGACGCCCAGGACCAGCCCGAAGAGCGCCACCGTGCCGAAGCCGGCGGCCATGCGGTATCGCGCGCTCGACGCGGCCCGCCGCGATTCGGGCGCCCAGCCCTGGCGCATCTTCATCAGCACCAGCCGGCTCTGCCTGAGCAGCTGAGCGTCATCGGGCGGCACCCCGGGGTCTACCACCACATCCGCCACAAAACCGGATCCTAGGGGAAATCAGCCCTTGAGGTGGCGAAATGCCTCGTGCGCGGAGCTGACACTGTTGCGTAACGCCTGCTCAAGGCGGTCGGCGTCGTCCGACAATCGGCTCAGCTCCGGCACGGCCGACCCGTCGGCGCCCGACTCGGCGAGCAGCTCCTCGTAGCGGGGCAGCCGGGCGCTCAACCGCTCGATCTGGTGCCTGGCACGGTAGGCGCGCTCGGCGTCGGCCACGTGGCCGGCGTACCGCTCCAGCGCCTCCACGCGGGCCAGCACCGCCCGCTGGCTGCTGTCGAGCGCCTCGGCGAGGGGCCCCGCCACGGCGGCCACCTCGGGGGTGACGCCCTCCGCGACGACCTCCTGATGCTCGGCGCGCAGCGCCGAGAGCTTGGCCAGCAGCCGGGCGATCTCCCACTCCTGCGCGGGCAACATCACGCCGTTGCGCACGTCGTCGAGCAGCCCCTCGGCGTTCACGCTGGAGCTCATGACCTGGTCGATCGCCGCCTGAGCGCGGCTCAAGAGCGGCCTCGCGGCATCGTCGAGGTGCTCGCGGAGCACGAAGCGGCCCTCGTATCCGCCGGCGTGGTCGTAGACGTCGCGCTCCAGAGCGTGCCGGCGTTCCACCTCGGCGTCGGGCCTGGGCCTGAGCAGGACGCTGACGGTCAGCAGCGCCGCCCCTGTCATGATCACCACGAAGGCCGTGTACTGCTCGGCGACGAACAACGTCAGCCCGTACACGGCGGCCGCGACGGCCGTCACGGTGGCCGCCAGCCTCGCCACGATGCCCGCCATGGGCCGATGACCCTTGTGCGTGGGCACCCAGCCCGCGTGGATGCGGACGAGAAGCTTGCGGTTGTCGCGTAAGAGGGCCGCGACGTCGTCAGGCACCGCCGGATCGACTATCACCTTCGCATGACGTCCGGCCACGTAACTGATCCTATGTCCCGGTCTGTCCGACTGTCAGCTTTCCAGGTAGCGGAAGGCCTCGTGCGCGGAGCGCACGCTGCGCCGGAGCGTGCGCTCCAGAACGTCGGCGTCCTCGGCCAGCCGCTCGATCTCGGGTACGGCCAGCGCGTCGGCGCCCGACTCCGCCAGCAGCTCCTCGTACTTCGGCAGCCGGGCGCGCAGCTCCTCGATCTGGCCGCGGGCGTGGTAGGCGCGCTCGGCGTCGGCGACGTGGGCGGCGTACCGTTCCAGTGCCTCCACGCGGGCGACCACGGCCGCCTCACTGCCGGCCAGCGCCCGTTCGAGCGGCTCGATCACCGCGGCGACCTCAGGCGCGATGCCCCTGGACAGCAGTTCCCTGTGCTCCAGGCGGAGCGCCGACAGCTTGGCCAGCAGCCGGGCGATCTCCCACTCCTGCGCGGGCAACATCACGGCGTTGCGCGCGTCGTCGAGGAGACCTTCGGCGTTGACGTGGGAGCGCAGCACGGACCCGATGGCCCGCTGCGCCCTGGCCAGCACCTGCCCGGCCTCCTCGTCGAAGTCCTCGGGCAGCAGGTAGCGGCCGTCGTGCCAGCGGGCCTGCTCGTACACGCCGCGCTCGTGCGGCCGGTCGTCCTCCGCCACCTCGCCCATCGAGGCGATCTTGACGAGGACGATGAAGACGTACGTGCCCAGCAGCATGAACCCGGCGGGCGCGAGCGGTGAGGCCAGCAGGACGGCCATGCACGCGATCACGGCAGGCGTGGCGGCCAGCAGCAGCGCGGCGGAGGCGCTCCGGTGGCGCGGCGCCGCCGGAGCGGCGGGGGGCACCCAGCCTGCCCTGATCCTGGACAGCAGGGGGGCGTTCGCGCGCAACAACCCGGCGACCTCCGGGGATACTCCCGGATCGACGACCACACCCACGTTCTGTCCTGGCACCCTGGCGCCCCCAACGCTCGTGATGTGTGGATATTACGTAACTTTTTCCCTGGATGTCAGCCTCTGAAAGGTCAGGGTAGGAAACCACCAATTGCGCGCGCCGAGCACTTCCATGGCGGCGGGCACCAGCACCAGGCGGACCACCGTGGCGTCGACCAGCACCGCAGCGGCCAGCCCGACGCCCATCACGCTCAGCGCGCGATCATCGAACGCGCCGAAAGCGGCGAACACACAGAACATGATCGTAGCCGTCGCGGTAATGACCCGGGCGGTCGCGGCCAGCCCGGAGGCGACCGCCCGGCTGTTGTCGCCGTCCTTGAGGTACTCCTCCTGGACCCGGGACAGCAGGAACACCTCGTAGTCCATGGACAACCCGAACGTGATGACGAACAACATCGTCGGCACCCACGCGTCGATCGGCCCGGCGCCGCCCAGGCCGAGCACGTCCTGCTGGAAGACGGCCACGACCACGCCGTAGGCGGCGCCGATGGACAGCAGGTTCACCGCGATCGCCTTCAGCGGCAGGACCAGGCTCCTGAACACCCCGGCGAGCAGCACGAACGCGGCCAGCAGCACCGCCCCGGCCATCCACGGCAGGCGATCGGCCGAATGGCGGGCGTAGTCGATGGCGGCGGCGGTGGACCCGGTGACGAGCACCGGCTCCGGCAGGCCGGAGCGCAGGCGGTGGATGAGGCCCGTGGTCCGCTCGTCCTGCGGGCCGGTCGAGGGCACCACGATCGCCGCGCGCTCCCCCGAGGGGAAGGCCTGCGCGACGCCGGGCGTGGCGGCCGCCCGCCGGACCACGTCGTCGAGCGGCGCCCGTACGGTGTCCCGGACGGCCAGGATCAGCGGCGCCGCCGCCCCCGGCCCGAACCCCTGGGCGAGCAGGTCGTGGGCCCGGCGCGTGGTATCGCTCCCGGGCCGGTTGCCCGCGTCGGACCAGCCGACCCGCAACTGCGTGGCGGGCAGGGCGAGCACGGTCAGCGCCAGCAGCGCCACCATCCCCGTCAGCCACGGCCTGCGCTGGACGACCCGGCTCCACCGGTACGCCACAGGCGGGCCGCCTTCGCGGCGGGGCATCGCGAACCGGTCGATCCGCGTGCCGATCATGCTCAGCAGGGCCGGCAGCAGGGTGAGCGAGGCCAGCATCACCATGAGCACGCCACAACCGCTGGCCAGCGCGATCCCGCCGCCGAGCGACGGGCCGAGGAACAGGATGCCGGAGCCGGTCACGATCACGATCAGCCCGGCGAACAACACGGACCTGCCCGCCGTGCGCATGGCCCGCGTGACGCCGTCCAGCACGTCGAGCCCTTCGTCCAGCCCTGTGCGGAACCGGGTGACGATCAGCAGCGCGTAGTCGATGCCGACGCCGAGCCCCAGCATGATCGTGAGGTAGACGGCGAAGCCGGGGGTGTCGACGAAGGTGCCGAGCACGGTGAGCAGCGCGACGCCGCACGCCACCCCGGCCACGCCGATGACCAGCGGGAGCACGGTGGCGATCAGCGAACGGAACGCGACCAGCAGCACGATCGCGGCGGCGAGCAGGCCGACGCCCTCGGTCAGGCCGCCGGGTGTGAAGTCGGCGAAGTCGTCTCCCGCCAGCTCCACGGTCACGCCGTTGGCCTGGAAGGCGTCGCGCAGCCCTTTGAGCTCCGGGACGGCGGCCAGGCCCGGGTGGTCGATGGGGATGGAGGCGATCGTCCCGTCCGCTGACAACCGCTGGGCGTCCAGGGAGACGCGTACGCCGGGGACGGCGTTCATGCGGTCGACGAGGGCGGCCACGGCCTGGCGCGTCCCGGCGGCCTCGATCCCGGACGGGGCGGAGACGACCAGCGCGCCCGGCGACTCCTCCGCGGCCGGGCCGAGCAGCTCGGCGGCCAGTTGGCTTTCCGAGCCCGGAAGGGTGAAGTCGTCGTCCGCCGTGGCCGGCCAGGTGGCGGCGGCCGCGATGAGTGCGGCGGCCAAGGCCAGCCAGAGCGCGACGACGAGCCGTCGGTGGTGGATGCAGAAGCGGATCATGCGGCGACCGTAGGAAGCGCGGGCACCGCCCGTCGTCCCCCGGACGCGGTCGGCCGCTACACCTCTCGCGGTAGCCCACTGCGTCTTTCGCGGTCGCGGCCTCGGACGCGGCCGGCTCCGCTGCCGTACCCGGAGGAGGGGCCTCAGGCGGAGTCGCCGGGACGGACCAGACCGGTTTCGTAGGCGATGACGACGAGCTGGGCCCGGTCATGCACCGCCAGCTTCGTCATCATGCGGTTGACATGGGTCTTGACGGTGAGCGGGCTCATGACGAGCTGCTCGGCGATCTGGGCGTTGGTGAGCCCTCTGGCGACCCTGGCCAGCACCTCACGCTCGCGCCCGGTCAGCGGTACCAGCGGGTCGGTGTCCAGCTCGGCGGGCCGCCGCGTGGTGAACTCCTCGATCAGCCGCCGCGTGACCCCCGGTGACAGCAGCGCGTCTCCCCGGGCGGCCACCCGCACCGCGTGCCGGATCTCGCCCGGCTCGGCGTCCTTGACCAGGAATCCGCTGGCCCCGGACCTGAGCGCCTCATAGACGTACTCGTCGAGGTCGAACGTGGTGACCACGACGACGCGCACGCCGGTGGCGGCCAGGGCGCGGGTGGCCTGGAGGCCGTCGAGCTCCGGCATCCGGATGTCCATCAGCACCACATCGGGCTGGACACGTCGCGCGAGCCGCACCGCCTCGGCGCCGTCGGCGGCCTCGCCGACCACGGTCATGTCATCCTCGGTGTCGAGCAGCGCCCGCAGGCCGGCCCGGACGAGCGGCTGGTCGTCCGCGAGCAGGATCGCGATCACGCGGGCAACCGCGCGGTGACGCGGAATCCGCCGGTGGGGCCG
Organism: Nonomuraea diastatica; assembly: GCF_004349015.1. Classification (NCBI taxonomy): domain Bacteria; kingdom Bacillati; phylum Actinomycetota; class Actinomycetes; order Streptosporangiales; family Streptosporangiaceae; genus Nonomuraea; species Nonomuraea diastatica. The sequence goes on along the minus strand of NZ_SMKP01000021.1, from coordinate 1,827 downwards.
TCGCCGGTGGTGAGCCGGCCGCCCACGACGGCGACCCGCTCGGCCATGCCGGTGAGGCCGTGCCCGCGTGGCGCCCGGCTCCCGCCGCCGTCGTCGTCCACCTGAACGGTCACGCCTCCCCTTTCGTAGGTCAGCGTCACGGTCGCGCTGGTGGCGTTGGCGTGCCGCATGGTGTTGGTCAGCGCTTCCTGTACGACACGGTAAACGGTCAGGTCGGCGGCGGGTGGCAGCGGTCGCCGCTCCCCCTCGATGTCGAGGGTCACCGGCAGACCGGCCGTTCGCACCAGCCGGGGCAACTGCGCCGAGCCGGGCAGCGGCTGCCTCGGACTCCGGGCCTCGGCCACCCCGGACACGGAACGCACCCGCTCGCCGGGCGCGGCCTGCGGGGCCCCCGGTTCACCGGAGCCCCCGGCCGGACGTCCGTCGCCGCCCGACCCGCGGGAACCCCGCGCGCGCTCGCCGGAGTCGCCGGCGTCGCGGGAACCGCCCGCGGGATTCCCGGGGTCCGGGGCCGGAGGCGCGGTGAGGGCGCCAGGCAGGCGGGCGGGATCGAGGGGTTCGGCGGGGCACGGACGCAGGACGCCGAGGATGGCTTTCATCTCCCCCATCGCCTGCTGGCTGGAGCTGCGGATGACCTGGAGGGCGGCGGCGGCCTCGGCCGGGCCACCGGCGCGTTCCACGGCCTCGGCGGCGACGGCGGCGTGCAGCGCGATCACCGACACCGTGTGCGACGTGACATCGTGCAGCTCCCTGGCCACCCGCAGCCGCTCCTCCTGCGCCCGCCGCAGCGCCTCCTCCTCCCGGGTCCGCTCGGCCTCGGCGGCCCGCCGTTCCACCTCCGCGGTGTAGTCGCGCCGCGCCCGCGACACCTCCGCCGGCTGGACCACGAGCAGCACGAACGACGCCCAGACGCCGACCGCGATCGTGACGGACAACTCGCCTCCCATGACCGCCGCCACCCCAGGCACCGCCACGAGGAACGCCGAGCCCGCGTAGCCGGACATCCGGCGGCCGTCGGCGATGACCGAGAAGAGCGCGATCAGCGCCGGCACCGGCCACAACGCGAGCGCGTACCCGAGCGTGAAGAGCCCGGCCGCCGCCCCGGCGCTCACCGCCAGCGCCACCTCGGGCCGCGTCTGACGCCAGGCCGGCCCGATCGACGCCGCGACGAGCAGCGCGTAGCCGAGCAGGTCGAGCGGCCGGGCCTCCGGCTGGTTGCCGTACGCCATGATCGTCGAGAAGAAGACGGCCGCCGTGAGCCCGCACACCAGGGCAATCGTCCGCATCCTTGCACGGTAGTGCGCCGCCCGCGCACCGCGCGATACGCCGGCCGCGGTATCCAGGGTACGGCGCACGCGGTACCCCGGATACCGGGCGGGCCGAGACCCCGCACGCGGCGCTCGCCGGGGTGCGGGCGCCCGCCGGCTCGCTCAGGGCGTATTCTGCTGGATCTCCCAGAGGGCCATCTCGGGGACGCCGGCCTTCACCAGCGCGTTCCAGGCGCCCATCCGGTCCACCGGGTCGGCGAGCACGGCACGCAGCAACGGGCGCAGCTCGGCGTGGCCGTCGCCGTCCTCGGCCCACATCGCCCCCAGCGCCTGGTGCAGCGCCGGCGACCTGACCGCCACCGTACGGACCAGCTCGTCAAGAATGCGCACCCGCTCCCGGTAGGGCAGCCCGCGCCCCTCCCCCAGGGCGCGCAGCAGCAGGTCGAGCAGGCGCCGGTGCCGGGGCGTGTGGCCGGTGGCGACCGCGACGACGACGTCGCCCATGCCGTCACTCATACCGCCGCTCATCTGGGCCCCCATCCCGGCCCCCGTCCTGGCG